>DAOWIX010000165.1 GCA_030640695.1 Deltaproteobacteria bacterium
AAACACCAATGTCTCGTCGGTCTCTGCACCCAAAGGCCTTGAGGCAAAATATAGTCTAATTTAACAACTCAACTCAAGTTACTTTTAGATGTGTGGCCGCAACACTCAGCGGTCTGAAATCGCTTTTTACGAGTTCGTCAATTATTTTTACTTAAAAAAATAGAAGGAGGATTGAAAGGCGGACCAGCCAAGAATAGCCAGCGAGGCACAGACTACCAAAAAAGCCATTTGCTTGATAATGCGGCCAGCCGGGCGACGTTCCTGGTAGCCCAACAGAGCCGCCAATACCAGACCGCCGAGCAGGCCACCTCCATGACCCCAATTATTGATCGCCGGAAGAAACAATCCGATAAGCACTAAACCTATAATCCAGCCGCGCACCTGCTGGATTACGAGACGGCCAAACTCCCCTCCCCGACTTTTACCGTAGAAGAGAAGAGCCCCGATTAAACCACAAATTGAGGCCGAAGCCCCGATCGTAAACATAATTCCGGCCAGAGTGGAAACATAAAATCCGATTGCTCCACTGATCAGATAAATAATCAGAAAACGGTGCAGACCGAAAATCTCCGCTGTAATTCGTCCCAGCTGGTTTAAGGCCACCATGTTAAAGAGAAGATGTAAGAGACTGCCATGCAGAAATGAGGCCGAGATCAGAGTCCACCAACGGTGCAGATGGAAAACCGGCATCGACCCGGTCGCCCCGACCACGAGCAGGGACTGGTTTCCGGGCGAGAGGAAATTGAGCGGATTGTGCAGATTTCCAAACTGTATCGGCGCCAGCAGCAAGGTCAGGAGATAAAAGACAACATTAATGATAATCAGGGGCCGCACAATCTCGGCCGGTGTCGCACTCCAACGCCCGAAAATATCCGGCAGACGTCTACCAGGGCGTTTCAAGTTGCAATAGGGACAAAACAGTTCATCGCGACTGATCAGTTTACGACAGCCCGGACAGAGGATCGAATTACGTTTTTCACTCATTTAATTAGTCACTTGTAAATTTACAATCATTTGATACGTAGTCTCTATTTTTATTGGATACTGACAACTGACCACTTATTTAAAGCATCTGCTTACCATAACTCTGATGATAGATCTCAACCAGACTTAAAAAAGCGATGGTTATCAGGGGGCCAAAGATAATTCCGAGCAGGCCAAAAGTTGCGAGCCCGCCAAAGATCGAAATAAATATCAAAAGGATATGAATCTTGACTCGGTCACCAACCAGTTTTGGTTTGACCAGATATTCGACAATCAAGGATAGAATGCCAAAAGAGATCAGAAAGGTAATGCCTTTAGCGATATCCCCGACAAGTAACATGTAGGCTCCGATAGGAATAAAGACCACTGAGATCCCAATGAAAGGGATGAAAGCAAAAATTGCCATCACCGTCCCCCAAAGAAGTGGTGATTTTATGTTAAAAAAAGCCAACCCAAAGCCACCCAGAACCCCCTGCACAATAGCTGCCATACCGTTCCCCACCACCATCGCCAAAGTCATGTCATTAAATTTACGTAACAACAACTCTTCCTGATTACGAGGTAGCGGTGAGAGCGCCAGCAGATACTCTTTGACCTTGAGGCCGTCAATCAATAGAAAATAGACAAATATAATCAGCAAGACAAAGTGGAGGGAAAAACTCACAACCTGACCGGCCAGCATGCGGGTCCAGTTGTAAACCCATAAACCAGCTTCCTTACTCAAGCGGATAATATCATTCTGCATATCGGTGAGATTATAATCGATGCCAAGACGATCCAGCAGATCAGTCAAGCGCGCAACTTTGTCGGAGTGGGTTGAAATCAGTTGATTTAGTGAGTTGACCGTCAGTTCCCGCCGGAGGTATCCGTAAAATTCAGCAACCTCAACCGAAAGTGATGTAATAAGAAACACCAATGGCACAAAAATCCCTAAAAAAACCGCCAGGCAAATCAGACTGGAAGCCAGCCAACTGCGACCTCTGCAAAACCTAACAAGCTTTGTGTAGAGCGGATAACAGAGGCCAACCAGGATCAGGGAGAGAATCAGGGTCGAGAAAAAAGGCTTCAGCATCCAGAGAAAGAGACCGACAGCCAGAGAAAGTGTCATAAAGAAGACAACTACTTTATAGACTGAAAATTTATCATCAACCATTTGCATCTCTCCAAGAGCGGCATAAGCAAAACCCAAAAGTCAACTTGCAACTAGATAAAATACCACAGATAAAAATGAAAAACCACCTTTTGCTAATTAACTACCTTAAAAAAAACCTTGACAGGAATAATTAAATAATCTAGTAGCCCAGACAGTCAATCACCTTTAATAATTATCAACAAACACATTCATACAATCAGGTAAACAGACCGACATGATCCGCCCCATTTCCGCCCTTTTCTTTTTTTGGTTTTATTTTAGCAAAGATAAGGATAGGTTTGCCTGGGGCGATTAAGAGTTTAAAACTCATCTAAATCAATAAAGCCGAGGGTAAACCAACCCCCGGCTTTTTTCTTTTAAGGGCCGTGGGGGATAATCCTCACGGCCCTTTTTTATTAATCTCAAAGCCATCAACCCTAAACTTCAAGGAGTTTACTCATCATGACTATCCGCACTCACGACATTAACATACGAAGCTTCGAACCTCTGATCGACCCCAACACTTTCAAAGAGGAGATGCCGCTGACTCCGGCCAGTGAGAAGACCGTGATTGAGGGACGGCGTCAGATTGAAGACATTTTGGCTCATCGGGACCCGCGCTTGCTGATGATCGTCGGGCCTTGTTCTATCCATGATGAAAAGGAGGCGTTAGATTATGCTGAACGGCTGATAAAGCTGCAAGCTGAAGTTGCCGACAGTATGCTGCTGGTAATGCGGGTCTATTTTGAAAAACCAAGAACAACCGTCGGCTGGAAAGGTCTGATCAACGATCCCCACATGAATGGCAGCTGCGATATGAGTGAAGGTTTACGCCGAGCCCGACGAATTCTTCTAAAAATAACTGAGATGGGGTTGCCGACAGCGACTGAGATGCTCGACCCTATCACTCCTCAATATCTGGCCGGGCTGGTCTGCTGGTCGGCAATCGGGGCGCGAACCACAGAATCTCAAACCCATCGTGAGATGGCCAGCGGACTCTCAATGCCGGTTGGTTTCAAAAACTGCACCGATGGAAGTTTAAGCAAAGCGGTTCATGCGATGATTGCGGCGCGAGCCCCGCAAAGTTTCATCGGCGTCGATCCGAACGGCAAAACCTGTATCGTCTCGACCACCGGAAACCCCTGGACCCATATGGTACTGCGCGGTGGCCTGCGGCCCAATTATGACTCAGTCAGCATTGAGGAGGCGTGCCAGAAGCTACACAATGAAGGTCTTAAAGAGACCATTGTCGTAGATTGTTCACACGGCAATTCCCGCAAAAAACATCAAGGTCAAGAGCGGGTTTTAAAAGATATTATCGGTCAGCGCCTGGATGGTAACCGGGCTCTTGTTGGGATGATGCTGGAAAGCAATCTTTGTGAAGGCAATCAACCCTGCAGTGAAGATATGGAAAAGTTGGCCTATGGAGTTTCAGTAACCGACGAGTGTATCTCTTGGGAGACTACCGAAAAGTTATTGCGCTGCGCCCATGGACGTATGAAAAAGTTGACTAAAGCAGCTTAGGAGAAAGAAATTGAAACTTGATAATTTGCGCCAAGAGATTGATAACCTCGACGGTAATATTCTGCGTCTCATCAATCGCCGTCTTGAACTGGCTCGAAAAATTGGTAGCGAGAAGCAGGAGCAGGGCCTTTCAACCCTTAATAACGCTCGTGAAAGCCTGGTTTTACAAAACCTTGATGAGGTCAACCGGGGACCTTTGACCCAAAATGCCCTGCATCTGATTTTCAAGGAGATTATGGCTGCAGCCCGCGAGTTGCAGAGTCAACATAGAATTGCCTTCCTGGGACCCGAGGCCTCTTTTACCCATCTTGCCGCTTTAGGCCATTTCGGCGGCTGTTCGATGATGCTTCCGCAGGCCAACGTTGCCGAAGTTTTTCAGGCAGTCGAAAAAGAGCAGTGCCACTACGGTATGGTGCCGGTGGAGAACTCCATCGAAGGACCAGTCAATCATACCCTGGATCTCTTTTTCACTTCAAATCTCAAGATTTGTGCCGAACGCTATCAAACCATCTCACATGATCTGCTGGCCGCCAGCGATCTACCCCTGGAAAGTATTCGCACAGTCTACTCTCACGCCCAAGCTTTTGCTCAATGCCGACACTGGATCAGACGTCATCTGCCCGGCGCTATCTTAACCGAGTGCGGCAGTACGGCTGAAGCTGCCCGAAGAACAGCAGCGCAACGCGACCAGACTGCCGCAATTGCCGGTTCGGCTGCAGCCGAACTCTACAATCTCAATATTATCGCCCCTAAAATTGAAGACTTACCCGGCAATACGACTCGCTTTCTGGTTCTCGGTAAAGAAGATAGTCCCCCCTCAGGTCAAGACAAGACCTCAATCCTTTTTGTCACCCCACATCTGCCCGGCGCTCTGCACCACGTCCTGACACCAATGGCCGAATATGGTGTAAATATGGTTAAGCTGGAGTCTCGACCGACCCGTAACGAAAAATGGAGCTACTTCTTTATTGCCGATTTCGAAGGTCACCGCGAGGATGATAAAGTTGCCGCTATGATCAAAGCCACCAAAGAGATCTGTCTTTATATGAAAGTTTTGGGTTCATACCCCCGTTTTTCATAAAAATTGACAATGCATAGACGATAAAAAAGCGCAACCACCATCTGTTTTAATGGCTGTTGCGCTTTTTGCTTTTTTATTACTGGTAAAGTTATTGCTAAAGCAGAGCTTGCAAATGCTCTAAAGCAACACTAAGTTGGTCTCCCTGGGGACCACCAGCTTGGGCGAGTTCGGGTTTACCACCGCCTTTACCGCCAACTTTTGCAGCCAGTTCACGAATTAAGGAGCCGGCCGGAAACTTTTTCTGCCAAGCTTTGCCAACATGGACAATGAGGATAGCTTTGCCGTCGTGGGTTGCCCCCAATAGAGTGATACCGTCGGCATTTTTCTGTTTGTAGACATCCATAATTCGACGCATCTCTTTGGGGTCGTCACACTCAACTTGCTTTACCAAAACCGGAATCCCGTTGATCTCTTCAATATTGGCAGCGTTTCCACCACCGCCACCACCGACACTGGCCGTTACCAGTTTCTCTTTCAAAGAACTGATCTCTTTGAGTTGTTCTTTATTCTGCTCTTGTAAACGATCAATACGCTCAACCAACTCTTCCGGAATTCCCTTGAGCCGGCTTGCAGCTTCAGACATGACCTTTTCGCGTTGATTGATATAGCTCCAGGCCGCGACTCCGGCTAAAGCTTCAAGGCGACGGACCCCGGCAGCGATTCCGGTTTCACTTATAATTTTGACAAAACCGATGTCGCCGGTTGACTCAACATGAGTTCCGCCACAAAGTTCAACGCTGGCCTCCCCCATACTCACCATTCGCACCTTGTCACCATATTTCTCCCCAAAGATCGCCATGGCACCCTGTTTAATGGCGTTATCCATGTCGGTCTCTTCGGTATGAACCGATCTATTGGCCATAACCTCACGGTTAACCAACAGTTCGATCTCTTCAAGTTCTGCTTCAGTCAGTGCGGAAAAGTGACTGAAATCAAAACGCAATCGATTTGAGGTCACGAGTGAGCCAGCCTGCTTAACATGATCTCCCAGAACTTTTTGCAGTTTAGCCTGGAGAAGA
>DAOWIX010000188.1 GCA_030640695.1 Deltaproteobacteria bacterium
AAACACCAATGTCTCGTCGGTCTCTGCACCCAAAGGCCTTGAGGCAAAATATAGTCTAATTTAACAACTCAACTCAAGTTACTTTTAGATGTGTGGCCGCAACACTCAGCGGTCTGAAATCGCTTTTTACGACGCCATCAAAGTTCTATTATTAATTTTCGGAATTTCATCCAGCGTCTCATTGCCTCTTTTTCCGCTGTCGGACTGATCTTCGGTTTGGTGCTTTTTTGTGCCTCCCTGACACCTTCGTTGTTACCGCGTGAGTTTGTTGTCCAAGGCGTGCTGTCAGGCGTTGTTTTCGCCGTAGGTTACGGTATTGGCAAGTCCGGGCATTGGGTCTGGAAGTTCATGGAGTTGAGGGACGTGACCGGGCGCTTTGCTCGAACCCTAATATGGATACTGGTGGTCGCCATGACCCTGACCGCCATCTACACGCTGAATCAGATGACAACCTGGCAGAATTCCATCCGCTTGCTGATGGAGATGGAGCCGATTGACAGTGCCTACCCGGTGACCGTGCTTTGGGTCAGTATTGTCACAGCGTTGGTGGTCATCCTGCTGGTACGTCTGATCCTGTTTGCCGCATCCAGAGTGGTGGACGCCATTAATCGCTACCTGCCGCACCGTATTGCGATTGTACTGGGCGGCACTGCCTTTGCTCTGTTGCTCATCTCCTTTGTTGACGGGGTCTCCTCAAAGCCTCATTGCATGTAACGGATGAATCTTTTGCCGCAATGAATCGGCTACTGGACGATGAGTACGACCCGCCGCAAGACGACAAGGCATCGGGCAGTGCGCACTCTCTTATTGCCTGGAGTGATATTGGCCAAAACGGTAAACGATTTGTTGTCGCCAGGCCGTCGAAGGAGGAAATTTCGGCCGTTCTCGGGAGTCAGGCGATGCAGCCTATCCGGGTCTATGCCGGGTTTGACACCGGCGACACTTTGAAGCAGCGCGCGCAGATCGCGCTGGCCGAATTAAAGCGTGTCGGAGGGTTCGATCGTTCGACCTTGATCATCGCGACCACGACCGGTACCGGCTGGCTCGACCCTTCGGCGGTGAATCCCGTTGAGTTCATTCATGCAGGCGACATCGCCATCGTGGCGCTACAGTATTCCTACCTTCCCAGCTGGCTCACAATGATGGTTGAGCCAGGTCTGTCGCGACGGGCAGCAAATGTGTTGTTCAATGCGGTTTACGGATACTGGACCACTTTGCCGCATGATACGCGTCCCAAGCTTTATTTACATGGCCTCAGCTTGGGTGCGCTTGGATCCGAAGATTCTGCTGACCTCGTCACCATGATAGCGGATCCCATTAACGGCGCGTTATGGAGCGGTCCGCCTTTTTCGAGTACGCTATGGAGTACGGTGATTCGGGGCCGTAACCCAGTTTCGTCGCAGTGGCGCCCGATCTTTCGCGATAGTGCAATGATTCGTTTTATGACGCAGGACGGGTTCCCTAGCTTGGCAGGTGCCGAATGGGGTCCATTGCGGATTGTGTATTTGCAGCATGCCAGTGACCCGATGAGTTTCTTTTCACCCCATCTGGCCTATGTTCGACCGGATTGGCTCGGTTCGGTCCGCGGGCGGGATGTGTCCCCCTCACTCAGGTGGTTTCCGCTTGTAACCTTCTTGCAGGTAGGATTCGATATTCCAATGGCGACCAGTGTTCCTCTGGGTTACGGACACAACTTCGCTCCCGCCAGCTACATTGACGCCTGGATCGAAGTCACCCAGCCGCAGAACTGGAGCGCGGCCGATACCGTAAAGCTCAAGAGCCATTTCATCGGCTTCGATCCTCATGCGCTGTGAAAAGCATGTTGATGCATGAATATTGCGGACGTATTGACTTCCTATGCCGTTGCTTTTCGTTATCCTGGGGATGTGATTTAACCGGAATATGAAGATGTATTAATAGCTATAGAAGCATCCAAAGCAGTGTAGTTTCAGGCACCAGCTATTTGAGTAGTGGTTAAAAGTTTTTGTAAAGTAACCATGCCCTGAAAAAAGGGTTGGTAAATTTGTACTCATCCCCTCTTTTAAGAATAATTCGTAATTGGATCAACCTTTCTAGAGCTTTCAGAACTGATGCTGATGAAGGGATGCCGATGTTCATGAGGAATCGTGATGAAGTCAATGCCTTGCCCCCATGTCTGGCAATTCCGGTCAGGCATCTAAATTGTTGGTCGGAAATTGTGTTGATATCAGCCTCATAGACTTTGGCTTCCCGGGCAAATATCAACTCCACAGCTTTTGCTATATTGTTCTGCTCAATTGTCTCACCGGTGTCGCTGGTGCTCCAGAGGGCCGAGCAGAGTTGTTGAATGTCGCCGGATATATTCCCCGCGAGCTCGAAAACACGATTAAGTGCGTCCGCATTGATGCTCCGCCCCCCATCGTTAAAGCGCTTGACGATGTAATTCTTAAATGAAGTTTCAGCCAGTGGCCCGACTGCTACCAAAACAGCTGATTTGAAAAACGGGCTCTCAGGGCCAATAAATATTTCATCCATTTTGTTGCGCAGGCTACCGGCAAAAATATACGGAATATTTGACTGGAACTGAATTTTACTTCTCATTATCGCCAAAGTTTCAGGGGCGTCTTTGAGCTTTAAAATATCCTGAAATTCATCAAAAACAACGACAACAGGTTTTTGGGATGTCTGTATCTCGGTAATTAGATCCAGCACAGTCTCAATGTCATCAGGGGTCATTTTCACCGCGGCATCCAGAGAAATCGAAGGAAGTCCGGTAATCGGATCAACCGTAAAAGAGGGACGTAAATGAGAAAAGGTTTTGAATATTTTTGAGAAAAGCCCACTCTCTTTTTGTTCCATCGAGATGATGGCCTTGACGATGCGTTTGGCAAGAATGTCCGATGATTTTACCCCGAACAGATCGATATAAACCGTGCGGTACTTTTTCAGGCGGCGGCAGGTTTCATAAATAAGCGACGTTTTTCCTATACGCCTTTCCCCCTGGACATATATGTTTTGTCCCTGTTTGATATAGTTCATTACCGATTTTGTTAAATCCGGGCGTGGACAAAAATCATTGCCGCTAACAACTTGACCAAATTTGAACGGATCCATCTTCCACCTCAAAACTTACTTATCAGTAACTAATTCATTAGTAACTAACTCTATAGTAACCTATATTTCGGAAAATTTCAAGAGAAGTATCATCCCCGTTTTCAAGCCGGCACTTTTGCATAAGGTATTACGCGGACTAAAAGTTCCGGTTGACATTATTATGCAAACCAGAGCAGAAGTTGAGCGAAGTAGAAATGTGGCAACCTCTCTAGTGAAAAAGGTTATGGAGGAAGGCAGGGTTTTACATGGTTGATTCGGAAAAACGTGAAAGTGATCAATGGTTGATAAAAGCGAACAATGATTTGCGCTCTGCCGAACAACTATTGAAGGCTGAGCCGCCCCTAAACAGTAAAAGCCTGAACCCAAGTTGATTTTATTTTTATGCCAGGCAAACTGTCTTATGAATCAGTGATTGTCGCATCTTGAGCTTGCCAGCCCCCCCCCAGAGCTTTATAAAGTTGGACCAGGGCGTTTAATTTTTTAGTTTGGGCATTAGATAGCGAAAGTTCGGCATCAAAGAGCTGGCGTTGGGCATCCAAAACATCAAGAAAGCCAATAACGCCATTGCCATATTGCAATTTAGCCAAATGCAGATAGCCCCGGCTGGAGACCAGAAGTTGTTCGGTGGCCCTCAAGACATCATCGGCGCTATAGTAGGCCTGCAATGAATAACTGACTTCGGAGAGTGCGATAAGCAGGCTTTTTTGATAACTGAGTAGCGCTTCCTGATGCTCAAGCTTAGCGATTTCAAGGTTCGCAAGGTTGGCGCCGGCATTAAATAGTGGTTGCAGAAGGCCTGCTCCGACATCCCAGGTTTTGCCCTGACCTTTTGTCAGGTCGCTGAAGGTAGGGCTTAAACGCCCAAAACCGGCGGTCAGATCAAAGCTTGGGAAGAGGGCGCCTTTGGCGATGCCAATTGATGCCGTGGCGGCGTGAAGTTCGGCTTCGGCAACTTGAATGTCGGGTCGACGTTGCAGTAAATCCGAAGGCAAGCCGACGGGGATTTCCGTCGGCAGAGAATCTATTGTTAAAGGATCTTTTATCTCAATGGGACGGGGTTCTTCACCGAGCAGAAGCCAAAGGGCATTTTCAAGTTGAACTCTCTCGGTGTCAATAACTGGTAAATTTGCCTGGGCTTGGGCCAGGGCGACCTCGGCCTGGCGGACATCTAAACCGGAAATAATCCCGCCCTCTTTTCTCAGAATCAGGATATCTAAAACCTTCTCTCGGGTTTTGATAGTGGATTCGGTAATCTGTTGTCTGTTTATGGCATTTTGCAGATCAAAATAAGTGTTGGCAATTGCGGCAATGATTGAAATTTGTTGCCCGTAGATATTAAATTTTGCGGCTTTTAGTTTAGCATCAGCCACTTCTCCTGCGCGTCGGTTTACGCCCCAGAGATCGACCTCCCATATGACGGTGGCCTCTACCGTGAACTCTTCACTGATCCCGTTATTCGGATTGCTTAGTTTGGAGCTCTGTTGCCTTACCCCGGTTGTGGTCAAGTCAACTATGGGGAACAGTGGGGCTCTGGCAACGATTCTTGCAGCTTGGGATTTTGCCAGTCGTATACGGGCCGTTTTCAGATCGAGATTATTTTTTAATCCCTGCTCAATCAGAGTTTGAAGTTGTTGCTCCTGGTATATCAACCCCCACTCCTGACTTGCCAAACCAGATGTTTCGGTTGATTCTGAATGGCCTGCCGGGACCCGAAAATCAGTCTCAATATTACCGTTTTGTGAGGGCGGCTCAAAGTCCGGGCCCAATGTACATCCGGCAGAAATTAACAGCAGGAGTAAAAGTGTGTAAAGCTTACACATCGTTTTGGATCCCCTCACGATTTTCTTTCAGGGTTGGTTTTATGCGTATAAATCTAGATAGAGTTACGAAAAAAAGAGGTACAAAAACAATTCCCAGGCTGGTCGCCAGGATCATGCCGCCCAAGATAGGTATAGACATGGATTTACGACTTAAGGAGCCGGGACCACCTGAGATAACCAGGGGCATGACCCCTAAGATAAAAGATACTGAGGTCATCATAATGGGGCGAAAGCGTTGTTTTGCAGCTTGCAAGGCTGACTCTACTGCGCTGGTGCCTTGCATGTATAGTGCGTTACAACGTTCCACGATGAGAATAGAGTTTTTTGCCGCCAAACCAATAAGCGTGATAAAAGCAATCTGGACAAACAAATTGTTTTCCAAGCCCCCCATCCAGGCCGCCAGAAGGGCTCCAAGCATGGCTATGGGGGCAATAACTAAAACCGCCAGGGGAATAACCCAACTTTCATAAAGGGCGGCAAGAAAAAGAAAAACAAAAATCAAGGCCATTGTCATAGCTATGCCGATTTGACCACTTGAGCGCATCTCCTGAAAAGTTAATCCGGTCCACTCGTAGCCAACCCCGGGTGGCAAGACCTCCTTTGCGGTCTCATTAATAACTGCAATCACATCTCCGGTTGAATAACCGGGATTAGGTTCAGCAACCATGCCGGCTCCGGTAAACATGTTATAACGAATCACAGAAGATGGGCCCGTGGTAAAGTCTAAGTCGGCAAGGGTGCTTATGGGAACCATGTCACCACTGTTGGAGCGCACATAGTAGCTCTTTATTGCCGCCGGGCGATCACGATATTCGCCTTCGGCTTGAACCTTCACCTTGTACACCCGACCAAACAGGTTAAAGTCATTAACATTACTGGAGCCGGTGAAAGTTCGCATGGTGCTATAGATATCGGCCAGGGGAACCCCGATTGCTTTGGCTAGAGAGCGATCAACTTTAAGTTCATACAGGGGTATTTCAGCCTTAAAATCTGTAGACATATTATTGACGGCCGGGTGTTGTTGAACTTGGTGGATCAGTTGTTGAGCGATATCTTGAAGCTGATGCCAATTGGTGCCGCTTCGATCCTGCAAGATCAACTCAACCCCGTTGCTGTTGCCGAGACCGGCAACCGCCGAAGGCTTAAAAAGCCTGGTCTTGGTTTCTAATATTTTCTCAAGCTCTGGTTGCAGCTCTTTAATTACCCGGTCTACTTTATAGTCTGTACGCTCTGGCCAATCTTTGAGAATGACTTCCAGGGTAGAATCCGCCTCGTTTCCGCCTGAACGTTTACTTTCTCCCGCCAGACTGAAGACATGGGCGACGGCGGGGTGTTGTTGCACAAGTATTTGAGCGCGATCGGCAATTTTCTTTGAACGATTAACTGACGCACCATCAGGTAATTCTAGGTCGACGAAAAAGCGGCCCTGATCCTCTGCCGGCATAAAACTCGAAGGCAGATATTTGAAGAGAAAAAAAGTTCCAATCAATATAACCAAGAAACAGAGAAGCGTACGCTTGTATCGTTTCAGGGTCCAGGCCACAATTTGGGTATAGCGATTTGAACCGTGGTCAAGCCATCGGTTAAAACGTGCAAACAGATGTTTTAACCAGCCCGATGACGACTGACTTTGACCATCCATTAAAATGGCGCACAAGGCCGGGCTCAGGGTCATTGCGACAATGGTTGAGATGAGAACTGATACGGTTATGGAGACCGCAAATTCGCGGTAAAGAATGCCGCTGATACCGGGAAGAAAAGCCACGGGCACAAAAACCGCGGCTAAGACCAGAGAGGTCGCCACTAATGGTGCGGTCAATTCCGTCATCGCCCGGGCTGTAGCGGTTGCGGCATCAACCCCCTCTTCGACCATGATACGCTCTACACCTTCGACGACAACAATGGCATCATCAACGACAATACCTATGGCAAGTACGAGAGCTAAAAGGTTTACCGTGTTGATGGTAAACCCCAAAGCGGACATGGCGGCAAAAGTACCGATGATGGAAACCGGGACCGCCAGGGCCGGAATAAGGGTGGCCCGCCAATTCTGGAGGAATAGATAGACTACCAACATTACCAATATGAGGGCTGCGGCAAAGGTTTTAAGAACCTCTAAAATAGCTGCTTTAATGAAAGAGGAACCGTCGTACCAGATTTGCCACTCAATTCCCTGGGGGAATCCGGTCGCAAGATTGGCCATAACCTTTTTAACTTTGCTTGCAACCTTCAGCGCATTGGCTCCGGGAGTAAGATAGACCTGTAGTATTGCTGCCGCCTTACCGTCAAGCTTAGATTCAAGGGTATAGGCGGAGGTTTCCAACTCAACCCTGGCAATATCACGCAGGCGGATCATGGCACCTGAGGGATCGGCGCGGACTATTATATCTTTAAATTCACTTGCCTGGGTGAGCCGGCCCTGGGTGGTAATGGGATAGGAGAGGCTTATGTTCTTTTTGTTGGGTTGGGAGCCCAGCGAGCCGGCAGCGGCTTCGGCATTTTGTTCGCGTATAGCGTCTATGACATCATTTGTCGTCAAACTATGACTCGCCATTAAATCGGGCCTTAACCAGATTCGCATTGAATAGCTGCGGGCCCCCGTATTACGAGTGCGACCGACGCCGGGAATGCGCCGCAGGGCCGACTCGATATTTATCGATGCATAGTTTGATAAATAGACGTCATCATATTTTGCCTCCGTCGAGGTTAAGGCCATTTTGAGGAGCTCGACTGCAGATTCCTTGTCTACGTTTACGCCCTCTTGCATGACATCGGTGGGCAGATTGGAATCGGCCTGTTTGGCTCGATTCTGGACATCGACCGCGGCCATATCCGGATCCGTGCCAACATCAAAAGTAATTGTGATTCCGACGCTACCGCTTTTTGAGCTCGAAGAGCGCATGTAAAGCATATTGGGTGTGCCGTTAAGCTCTTGCTCAATGGGGGTTGCGACCGATTCCGCCGCTGTAATTGCGGTAGCTCCGGGAAAAGAGGTGCTGACTTTTACAGAAGGAGGGCTGATATAGGGGTATTGGTCCACAGGTAAAGTGAAGAGCGAAACCAACCCGACAAGGGTAATTATGATGGATACAACTGCCGCGCTGACCGGTCTGCGTATAAAAAAATGAGCAATCATTCTCCGCTGCCTTTTTTGTCGGAGTTTGCGGAGCTCGGAGTAGATTTCTCCAGTAGCGCAGCTTTCTCTTCCTCTACACGTTTGCCATAATTTTCTGCACTGATAGTGCGGATGCGCTGGCCGTGTCTAACTTTGTGCATTCCCTCAGAGATGATTTCCTCACCTGCCGCGAGCCCTGAATCGACCACAACATCCTCTTCGTGGCGAGCTCCCGTAACGATAAATCGGCGCTCGGCAGTTCCATCAGGCATAGCGACCATCACATAGGTTCCACCCTGCTCTACCTGGATCATTTTTTCGTGAATGATGACAGCCTTAGAGATGATGTCTAATACCAGTTTTACTTGCGTGTGCTGGCCTGGTAATAACTCCCGATCAGGATTGGGAACTGAGGCTCGTACGGCAAAGGTTCCGGTCTTGGGATCTAATTGTGGATCGGTAAAATTAACCTCACCCAAATAGTGATATTCGCTGTTATCGGGAAGGGTTATATTTACCTTGCCCTCAACTGCCTTACCCTTTTCTTCCAGTTTGCGCTGTTCTTCGTAGCCGGCTTTACGCTGGCGGGCATGGAGGTAATCGAGGGCCGACATGTGGAATTGGACAAACATGGGGTCAACTCGTTTAACTGTAGTGAGCAGGGATTCGCCACCGCTGCCCACCAGGGCTCCCAGCTCTACGCGGGTTGCCCCAACCAGACCGGCAATCGGGGCATGGACATCAGTATATTCCATCTCCAGTTCAGCTTCATGAAGTTCAGCCGCGGCCGCAGCCAGGCCTGCTTGAGCTTGTTCCTGGGCCGACAGAGCATCGTCCAGATCGAGCTGGCTGGCGGCATCCTGTTTATACAATGGTTCCAGGCGGGCGACATCTCGTTGGGATTTTGCTAACTGAGCCTGGGCCCTCTCAGTGTTGGCTTGAAGACGTTTGACTCGCGCTTTATAGGGTCGGTTATCGATGCGATAGAGAAGTTTACCTTCCTCAACCAAACTGCCTTCGGTAAAAGCCACCTCTTCGATAAAGCCGTTGACTCGAGCTCTTACTTGAATGTCAAGAGATGCCTGGGTAGTGCCTATGTAAACGCCATGAATGGGGAAATCTTTTTGTTGGGCCGGCTCTACTACAACTTCTATAGGGTCGGCTGGGGGTGGGGGTGGTTTGTCGCAACTCCAGAGAAAGGTTGTCAATAGAGCGATGATAAGGAGAACAACTACCCTGTTTTTCTGCGTCAGACTTGGCATAGAGAAGATACCTCTGGGATTCATCAATGTTTATATTTCGGTCAGGTACTATTTTATTTTAAGATTATAGAGTTGTTAAAAGTCGAGGCCCATACGGCCGTAGTAGATTAAATCGTAATACATTTCGCCCTCAATACTCTTGTCACTTTCACTCTCATATTCATGCTCGAAACCGAGCTCAATGCCCAGGCCGCGGAAAAAATTAAGATCGATTTTCCATTTCCCCTGAACCCAGGTTCGGTATTCACCAAAGTTATGAAGAGCTGGATAGATTATAAATTGGCTTGAAAGGGAGTGGTTTTTCAGAGATGATGGTTCCCAAATCCACTCCAGACCGATCTGGCCTTCGGGGTCGAACTCATTTTCCGTACCCCAGGTGCGGCTCGCGCCAAGACCCAAACGGCCGCTTAATTCAAGCTGTTCATCGCGGTAAAAATCGTAACCGCGGCCGCCGGAAAGTGAGACCCGGTTTTCCCAGGATTTGAAAGAGTCATACTCGTAACGGAAATAACCGTAGTAGAACCATTCCGATTCGGGCAGGAGCCAGTCACGGACAAAATTGATATGGCCTTTACTGGTGTCTTTCTTGCGATCTTCAGTTTCATAATAGTAGGCTGCCGAGAGAACCAGGCGGTCGGCCTCATCTCGATACGAGGCATCAAGGCCAAAGCTTAAATCGAAACTCGTATCGTTGCCCTTTTCACCTTTTATGCCCAGAGCAAATCTGCGGGTCCAGCCTTCGAGAAAACTGGAGCCGAATAGGCCCGGTAGTTTAGGGACAATTTTTGCCGATTCGGCCGTGATCTCGGGCGCTATTGAGGTTTTAGAAGGCCCGGGTTCGCGGCTGATCTGATTCTTGGGGATATTTAGAACTCCGAGAACGGGATGGTGCAATACAATCTCTTTTTCGTTTTCACTGACAACTTCACCGGAAAACTGATCACCATTTTGCAGTGTGATAACCGTTGCCTCGGCTGCAATGATTGTAAACATCTGAGATATCAGAAAAAACAATCCCAGAAAAATTTTTATCTGCCAACTCATCATAGTTGTAAAAAAATAAGTTAAACTTACTTGCGGGTATAGTGCTGTTTTTAAAGACTATAACGCCTTGAAGGTGAATTTCTGGCCTCCGACTGAGGCTTCATACATCAGGCCGCCTCGGGTATGGATGAAAATAGCCATGCCGCTGACGTAACTTGAGCCCAGTTGCTGGCCGCTGGCCGGGCCGGAACTGACCCCGGCGGTTCGGCCTTTGGTGCCGGCCTGGGCTTGAGCTCCAGCCGTAATCGCAACAGCTGAGGCTTTGGCATTTAAAGAGAAAGTGCCGCTGGTAAACTCCCGGTAAGCCCGTTCATCCTCGAAAAAAACGATCTCGCTGTAGGCCTGGCCTCCGAGCTGAAAACCGATTGAGAGCTGGCTTAGAGAGGTGTTTCCGGTAAGTTTATCGCCTTTATAGGCTTGGCCTTTACCAAAGGCCCCACCAATGCCGATACCGCCCTTACCGATGGTCGGAAAAATGGCATAACCATAAGCGTGATTAAAATAGTTTTGCGCCTCAGGCGAAGCCTTAAAGCGCTCAGTTGCGGTGGCATAGCTGTCTGGTTCTGCCGCAAAAGTTAGTGTTGACAATAATAAGAGTGTAGCAATCAGCGCCACAAAACGTAAATATCGCATAGTTTTTTCCTCTTTCTTAAGGACTATTTGGAATCAAAATATTTGACAATTTTCTTATGTCGAGGTTAGATTTACCACTGACCACTGACCACTGTCTACTGTCTCACCCGCCAGGTTCCATCGCCACTCTGCAACAGCCGAACCCGGTCGCCGACTCGATAGTAACCTTCCTGTTCCTGGACTACGGCCATCAAGCGGCCATTATCAAGTTCGATGGTGAATTCCATACCGGCTTTGGTCGTTGATCCTTTTTCTATGGCCGAGCCCGCTGCCGCTCCGACCAGAGCTCCAGCCACAGCTGCCAGTGTACTCCCTCTTCCCGATCCGATAGTACTGCCCGCAACCCCCCCGGCGATTCCGCCGACAACAGTTCCGGCTCCAGAGCTGGAACCCTCGATGGTCACCTCGCGAAGCTCAATGATGGTGCCGTAGTAGACACTTAAAGATCTTTGCGCTTGGCCTTGGCTGTAGACTCGACCAGATTGGCTGGTTCCGCAACCGTAGAGTGTGAAAAAGGTGCTGACCAAGGCTAAAAGTAGTATTTTGCTGGTTAATTGTCGTTTCATTGTTGCCTCCATTTTATGTTAAATAAAACCCTAACAGTATACTTATAGTAAGACGTTTGCAGGTTGTCAAGAATTATCATTAGGTATTTTGTGCAATATATAAATCGTATTGACGTTTTGCACTCATTGTTCGGCTCTGTAAAATCAAATTTTTCGATTTATCTTAACTAAAGGCTTTCCCGGTTTCTGACCTCTTCTTCGACATTGACGACTTTTTCACGCATGGTTTCAAGCAGGACATAGACTACCGGAACCAGAAGGGTCGAGATAAAGCAGGCTGCGACCATGCCGCCTAAGACGACAGTACCGATCGATTTCATGGTCATGGCTCCGGCGCCGCTGGCAAAGGCTAGCGGGATGACGCCAAAGACAAAAGAGAGGATCGTCATCATGATGGCGCGAAAACGCAGGGTTGCGGCATTTAAGGCAGCATCGATAATTGATTGGCCCTGCTCTCTGAGATCCTTGGCAAATTCAACGATTAAAATCGCATTCTTACAGGAGAGGCCGATCAAAAGAACAAGGCCGATCTGGGCGAAAAGATTATTGTCGAGGCCGGTAAAACGCAGGGCCAGAAGGGCGCCAAGCATAACCAGAGGAACCGAAATCAAGATCATTATCGGCAGAATCCAGCTCTCATACTGAGCACATAAAACCAGATAGACGACAATCAAGGCAAAAGCGAAGACAAAGATCTGGGCGTTACCGGCGAGGCGCTCCTGATAAGACATTCCGGACCAGTCAAGGCCAAAGGTTTTATCCGCCGGTAGAACCCGTTCCGCAATCTCCTCCATTGCAGCCATCGCCTGTCCCGAGCTGTAGCCTGGCGCAGCGGTCCCGTTAATCTGGAGTGAACGATACATATTGTAGTGAGCCAGGTTCTGGGGTCCGGTTTTGAAGCTGACGCTGATCAGGGCTCCCAGTGGTACCATGGCCCCGTGGCGGTTGCGGACAAAAAGTTTGTCGACATCTCTAGGTGAGCTGCGGAAATCTTTGGCCGCCTGGAGATAAACCCGGAAAACTTTGCCGAATTTGGTGAAATCATTGACGTAGACCGATCCGAAATAGACCTGCATAGTGGTAAAGAGTTCAGCCATGTCAACATCTAAAGCGTTTAATTTCTTGCGGTCAATATCGACTGCCAGAGTCGGGTAATTGGGGGCATAGGTTGTATAAGCCATGCCGATTCGAGGGTCTTTGTTGGCTTCGGCAATAAGTTTGTGGGCATGGGCGACAAAGGTGTTTATGTCACCGGCCAGGTAGTCCTGGAGGCGGAGATCGAAACCGCCGACCGTGCCGAGGCCGGGAATTCCGGGCAGGTTAAAGGCCACAACCCGGGCTTCAGTAATTGCGGCGCCCATTTTGTTGATCTGGGCGATAATGGCTTGGGCTGTAAGCTTAGGAGATTGTCGTTCCTCCCAGTGTTTAAGCGTAATGAAACCAACACCGGCGCTACTGTCTAGGGTGGCGGTCAGAATGTTGTAGCCATCAATCATGATGAGGTCGGAAATCCCGGGAATCTTTAGGATATCTTTCTCAATCTCCTGACGGATGTCAACGGTACGTTCAATTGCGGTTCCCGGTTTCAGGTTGAGCATCACCAGAAAAGCGCCCTTGTCCTCCTGCGGTACAAAGCCGGTCGGCGTTATCGTAAAGATATACCAGGTTGCGACTAAAAGCCCGGCAAAAACCAGAACCACAAGCCAGCGCAATTTGATCAGGAGGCGGACAAGTTTTGCGTAAAGCTTAGTCAGACGGTCAAAAAATTGATCGAAAAGGTGAAAAAGGATGAATTTATCCTGGCCCTCCGGCCGTCTTCTGATAATGATTGCGGCGAGTGCTGGTGACAGGGTCATGGCGTTCAAGGATGAGATCATAACCGCAAAACTGATGGTCAGAGAAAACTGCTGATAGATTGATCCGGTGAGTCCCGGCATCATTGAAACCGGCACAAAAACGGCGACCAGAACCAGGGTCGTGGCGATAATCGGGCCGATCAATTCAAGCATGGTTTTTTTGACGACCTGGGGGATTGTCAGATCGCGATCTTCTTCCATAATTCTTTCAATATTTTCAACTACTAAAATAACATCGTCAACAACAATGCCGATCGCCAGAATGAGGCCGAAGAGGGTCAGGAAATTGATCGAGAAACCGGCTATCTGCATGATCCCAAAGGTACCGATCAAAGAGACCGGAATGGCGACCGAAGCGATTATCGTCGGTCGCCATGAACCTAAGAAGATAAAGACAATCAAGACCACCAGAAGAATCGCTATAAAGAGATTGGTGACCACATTTTCAATCGCGACTTCAACAAACAGGGTGGTGTCATAGGGGATTGAGGCTTTGACGCCATCAGGAAAGCGCGCCTCTAATATTTTAAGTTTAGCGGCGACCTGTTTTTTGATCTCAAGCGAGTTTGAACCCGGTAGCTGGGAAATGCTGATGGTAGCGGCCGGTTTCTGGTTAAGCCGGGCATTCCATTCGTATTTTTCTGAACCAAGCTCGATCCGGGCGACATCTCTCAGGTAAACCAGACTGCCGTCAGTGCCGGTTTTGATGACAATATCGGCAAACTCTTTGACCTGTTCGAGCTGGCCTTTAGTGGTTAATGTAAATTCTATCTGCTGATCCCTGAAGGTTGGTGGCGCTCCGATTTTGCCGAGGGCGGCCTGACGGTTCTGGGATTTTATCGCAGCCATGATCTCGGCCGGACTCAAACCCATCGATTTTATACGATCAGGATCAAGCCAGATGCGTATCGCATATTTTTTTTCGCCCAGAATCTCGGCTTTGCCGACGCCCTTGATGCGCCTCAACTCGTCGACAACATTCAGGTTGGCAAAATTATTAAGAAAACTTTCATCGTAACGCTCATCGCCGCTAATTGCCACAAAACAGACAATGGCCGGCGATTTCTTGTCGACAACGACACCCTGTTGGGTCACCTCCGAGGGTAGTTGTGGGGTTGCCATCGAGACCCTGTTCTGAACATCGACGGCTGCGATGTCGAGATCGTAACCCGGTTCAAAGTAGATGTTAATGGTTGCCGTACCGGAACTGGTACTAGACGAATCCATATAAATCATGCCGTTGACGCCGTTGATC
>DAOWIX010000162.1 GCA_030640695.1 Deltaproteobacteria bacterium
AGACTCCCGTTTTGCGACGGTTACCAGTAATAAAGGGATTGAGGTTGAAGCCCGTTTCGGAGATCCGGTAAAAGTTGTGCATGACGGTCAGGTGGTTTTTGCTTCCTGGATGAAGGGTTATGGAAAGTTGCTGGTGGTCGATCATGGAGGCGGTTACTACTCCATCTACGCTCACCTTGAAGAGTTTGCCTGTACGATTAATGACCACCTGCAGGCGTCTGACATTGTTGGCCGGGTCGGTCGAGGGGTACTTTCAGAGTCCGCCTCACTCTATTTCGAGATTCGCAAGGGGGGTATTCCCGAGGATCCGCTGACTTGGGTTTCACAGTTATAGAGATGGATCGAGGTAATGGAAGATTTTTCAGAAAATAGTAATCATAGTAAAGAGAAAGAAAGGCTGCAGTGTTCATCTGCTGAAAGCAATTATTTGTCAATCTTTTGGAGGTTTCTAAAGATGGTTGAAAGAAATAAAGGTAAATCGATTTTTTTGGGTGTACTCTTTGTCGTTGCCGCCTTTCTGGTGGTTCATCTCGGGGTTTTGCCGGGTGATTCCAGAGCTTTGGAAGAGGCTCAGAGTCTGGATGAGAAGAGCCCCTATGAATATATAAAGCTCTACACTGACACCTTGAGTTTGGTGCAGAAGAATTATGTCGAAGAGGTTGAAATTAAAAAACTGGTTTATGGGTCAATCAAGGGTATGCTCTCTGACCTTGATCCGCATTCGAGTTTTATGCCGCCGGAGATGTTCAAGGAGATGCAGGTAGAGACTACCGGCTCTTTTGGCGGTCTTGGGATAGAAATTACGATTCGTGACGGGGTTCTGACCGTAGTCTCACCGATTGAAGATACGCCTGCTTGTCGGGCCGGGATTGAAGCCGGTGACCGGATCATAAAAATTAATGGTGAATTGAGCAAAGATATGACCTTGATGGAGGCCGTTAAAAAGATGCGCGGTCCCAAAGATACTGAAATAACAATTTCAATTATGCGGCAGGGGCTTAACGAGCTTCTCGATGTCACCATTATTCGCGATATTATCAAAGTTGTCAGTGTCAAAAGTAAAACACTTACCGACGACATTATCTATATTCGCCTGACCCAGTTTCAGGCTCGGACTTATGATGATCTCAATCGCAAAATGAAAGAGCTCAAAAAAGAGCACCAGATCTCCGGTCTCGTGCTTGATATGCGGAATAATCCTGGTGGTCTCTTGCAGCAGGCGGTTAAGGTTTCGGACTATTTTCTAAAGTCCGGTTTGATTGTTTATACTGACGGCCGCATCAGCAAACAGAATATGCGCTATCAAGCCTATGATGATGGTACTGAGGGTGACTATCCAATCGTTGTTCTGGTTAATGGCGGCAGTGCCAGTGCCTCTGAGATTGTGGCCGGGGCTTTGCAGGATCATAAACGAGCTCTAGTTTTAGGAACCCCGAGTTTTGGTAAGGGCTCAGTGCAGACTATTATTCCGCTGGAAGATGGTTCGGCTGTGCGAATGACCACCTCGCTCTATTATACTCCAAGCGGTCGTTCGATACAGGCTAAGGGGATTGAACCTGATGTTCTGGTTGAAGCTGGTACGGTAGTGCGTCGGGATCAGAAAAAAGGGATTATGCATAGTCTTAAGGAGAAGGATCTTAAAGGCCATTTCGAAAATGGCAACGGTGATTCCAAAGATTCCACCGGTTCGCAAAAGCTTAAACAGCAATCAGCTGACGACAAAGATCATAGTTCTGAGAAAAGTGAAGCTGATGCGGTTGGCACGAAAGGTGTGAAGGGTGAGTGGCGTGATGATGTTCAAATTTTGCGGGCTGTCGAACTGCTCCAGGGCTGGCAGGTTTTTAAACAGCTCAGCGCGCAGTAGCCGACTGGTGTAATGAAAAGAGAGCGCAGTCCAGCGGCCTTCAGACGGCGATTGTTGATTATTGCCTTAAGCTTGGCCGGGGCTGCTTTTTTCTTTTATCTCGGTTATCTGATTGCCGGTCGACCAACTTCGCCGGAGCTTGATACCAGACGCTTGCCGGTATCTCGTCCAGCTTTTGAGAGTCACCAGTCACGGGGCCGAGAAGCGCTGGAAAAAGTTTTGAACCGGTTGGAAAAGCAACTGGCAGCTTGTCAACCGGCAATAGTGCTCGGTCGGGACTGGGAAATAATGCGCAACGGGTCACATGAATGGACTCGGGTGCGGCTCCGGGGGGAGTGTCAGGATATTGCTGCTCTGGGACAGGTGCTGGAGTCCTGCAAGGAGCTTCTGACTCAAAATTTTAATCTTCGGGCTCTCTCCCACCTTGATAAAAGTAGCGGCACTCTTGATCTCCTGATCCTCGACGGTGAAGAAGTTGTGGTCGTCGGCAGTTTTGTTATCGCTGGTGCAGAATTGACCCTGGTACCTGAACCCGCTCGGCCGCGCCTGGCAATAGTTATCGACGATCTCGGTCGTAGTCTGGAAAGCGCCGCCGAATTTGCAACTCTGCCCTTGCCTTTGACCTTTGCGGTGTTTCCCTTGTTGGAAAACTCGCTCAAGGTGGCGGCCTACTTTGTTGATCATCAGCGGGATATTATACTTCATGCTCCGATGGAACCTCGTGACTATCCGGCTGTGAATCCAGGGCCCGGGGCGCTCCTCAGTGCTATGGGTGATGATGAGTTCAGCGCTGTTTTTGTAAAAGACCTGCAGTTTCTGCCGGGGATCGTCGGGATCAACAATCATATGGGATCGCGGTTGGCTGCGGATTCGCAAAAGATGACCCAGGTTATGAAAATTCTCAAAGGTCGCAACCTCTTTTTTTTAGACAGTCGTACGATAGCCAACAGTGTTGCCTATAAGAGGGCTGTAGAGGTCGGTATTCCGGCGTTGCAACGGGATGTTTTCCTCGATAACGTGCAGGATGTCGACCATATTACTGAACAGCTCCAGGCTCTCATCGAAGTTGCCAAGGTTAAAGGCAGCTCTATTGGTATTGGTCACCCCTATCCTGAAACATTTGTCGCCCTTGGTTTTCTGCCGGAAATGGCAAATCAGGCAGGCGTCGAAATTGTGACTTTGCGGGAGCTTGTTAGATAATTTGCAATTTAAATTAGTAAAGTAATAGTAATGGAGTTGGTTTAAATGATTCAAGGGATGGTCTTCGCTTTTCTTGGTGGTCTCGGGCTTTTTCTTTACGGCATGAAAATTATGTCGGAAGGTTTGCAGAAAGCCGCAGGTAACCGTTTGCGGCAGGTTCTTGAGACCTTGACGACCAACCGGATTTCCGCTTTTCTGGTGGGTACCACGGTCACTGCAATTGTCCAGAGCAGCAGCGCTACGACCGTGATGGTGGTCGGTTTTGTCAATGCCGGCTTGATGAACCTGATGCAGGCCATCGGCGTGATCTTAGGGGCTAATATTGGAACCACGATAACCGGTCAGATGATCGCCTTTAAAGTGCATCACTATGCTCTACCGGCGATTGGTATCGGAGTGGCTTTGAAAATTTTTTCCCGGAATCGACGCTGGCAGTATTTCGGTGAAATACTGCTTGGCTTCGGGATGCTTTTTTACGGTCTTGATGTTTTGAAGGATGGGCTTTCTGTTCTCAAAACCCAGCCTTTTTTTCAAGAAGCTTTTGTGACCTTCAGCCATAATCATATCATGGCGATCATGGCCGGAGCTTTGCTGACCATTATTCTGCAGAGCAGTAGTGCGACCGTCGGTATCACCATGGTTCTGGCGGCCAGTGGGGCTCTGACTTTTGAGGGTGGCTTAGGTTTGATCCTGGGTGAAAATATTGGCACCACGATCACCGCGTTGCTGGCCAGTATCGGCACGAATGTTTCGGCCAAACGGGCGGCGCGGGCCCATATGATGATTAATGTCTTAGGGGTTGTCTATGTCCTCTTGCTTTTCCCGTTTTTTGCCCGACTGGTGGATAATTTTACTCCGGGCGATCCCGATATGGTGGTGACCGGGGCCCAGCAGGCAACCGAGTATGCTATGGCTCTCGGTGATAAACCATTTATCGCGCGCCATCTTGCCAATGCCCACACCTTTTTCAATGTCTTCAACTGTCTGATTTTTCTGCCGCTGGTCGGCATTCTGGCCAAAATCTGTATCTGGATGGTACCCATGGGTGATGAAGAGGAGAGCAGTTACCATCTGCGCTACCTCGATAGTCGAGTCCTTGATTCACCTCCTCTGGCACTGGCTCAGTCTCGTCAGGAGACCACTCGGATGGCCGAACTCTGTCTGCGGATGTTTGACCAGACCATGGAGTGTTTTGAAACTTTTTCGCAAAAATTGGTCGAAAAGGTCTATCGAAAAGAGAATACCGTTGATATGTTGCAAAAGGAGATTACTGATTTTCTGGTTAACGTGACCCAGCTTTCAACTACCCCGGAGATCTCTCGCGAGGTTAACGCGACTATGTATATTGTTAATAATCTGGAGCGTCTCGGCGACCATTGTGAAAACCTGATTCGACTGGTCGAGCGCATGCATGATCAGAAAATTGAGTTCAGTTCTGAAGCTCTGGGTGAGATTGCCAATATTAAGGATAAGTCCAGAGAATTTTTAGAGTTGACGATAAGCGGTTTGGGAAAAGGCAACCATGAGAGGTTCATGGTTCGGGCCAAAGCTTTTGAAGGGAGTATCAACACTCTTGAAGACCGCTATCGTAACCGTCATATTGAACGTTTAAGCGAAGACCGTTGTTCAGTGGTGCCGGGGTTGGTTTTTATCGATATTCTGACGAACTTTGAGAAAATCGGCGATCACTGTTTTAATATATGCGAAACCGTAGCCGGAGAAAAATGATGACTTCGTAGAATGTCCACCTGCGCCCTGAGCGCTAGCGAGGAAGTACTCTTGGGGTAGGCGGCCTCGCATCTGAACATTTTACTTTGTCATAGCCAAATATAGGGCGGTTGTTAATTGACTTTCCCTCTGTCGGACGAGGATTGTAATAGTATGAATATTAAAAAACATGTCAAGCGTGGTCTCTGGAACCATTTGATGAAAAGTGGGATCGAAATGGGCTTGGCCAGTATCATTTATGAGGTTGGGGTCGCTTCAAAGTACGTCAATCACGCCATGCGTACCGGTGATCTGGGCTTGGCCGGTACCAGTAATCTCTACGGAGAGGATCAGCTGGCCCTGGATGTTTTGGCCGATGAGATTATCAAGGATCGGCTTGACCATACGGGCCGGGTTAGCCGTATTATCTCCGAAGAGCAGAGTGAGATAATTATTTTTGATCGTCAGGATAGATCGGGTGGCTATTCGGTCTGTTACGATCCCCTGGACGGCTCTTCCTTGGTCGATGTTAATCTTGCGGTTGGTACGATTGTGGCAATCTATGGTGGCGATAATCCTTTGCAGAGTGGCCGGCATCAGGTCGGGGCCCTGTACGTTGTTTATGGTCCGCGTACGACTTTAGTTTACGGGGCCGGTGACGGGGTTCACGAGTTCACATTAAACAGTTTGGGTGAGTATGTTCTGACCCGGGAGTATATTACGGTCAAAAAGTCGGGCAAGATCTTCTGCCCCGGTGGAGTTCGGCGTGACTATCTGCCGGAGCATGAAAAATTTGTGCAAAAACTTGAAAAGGATGGCTACAAGCTTCGATACAGTGGTGGTTTTGTGCCTGATTTTAACCAGATACTGCTTAAGAGGGGGGGGCTCTTCATGTATCCCGGGACGACCTCTGCCAAACAGGGTAAACTGCGTCTCCCCTTTGAACTCAACCCCATGGCTTATCTGATTGAGGCTGCCGGTGGAGCCGCAACCGACGGCCTGCGGCCGATTCTTGACCTTGACTGTTTTGACCTTGACCAGCGCAGCCCGGTCTATATCGGCAGTCGGGATGAGGTTGAGCTGGCGGCTAAATATTTTGCTGGAGATATTTGATGAACCCTGAAAAAATTATAACTGGCCTGACCTTTGATGATGTCCTGATCCAACCCAACTATTCCGATATTCTGCCTAATGAAGTTGATCTTTCGACCTGGTTGACCCGTGATATCAAGCTCAATACTCCACTGCTCAGTGCGGCGATGGATACGGTGACTGAATCCAAAACTGCCATCTGTATGGCTCGTGAAGGCGGTATCGGCATCATTCATAAAAACATGTCGATTGAGGATCAGGCCTTAGAGGTTGACAAGGTCAAGAAGTCGGAAAGCGGTATGATTGTTGATCCTATAACTATGGCCCCCGACCGTAAGGTTCATGAAGTCCTTAAAATCATGGAAAAATATCGTATCTCCGGCGTGCCGATTGTCGATGGTGATCATCTGGTCGGGATTGTCACCAACCGCGATCTCCGTTTTGAAACCCGCATGGATCGACCTTTGTCTGATATTATGACCAAGGAAAATCTGGTCACGGTCTCTAAAGGGATCGATATGGGGGATGCCAAAATCTTGCTCCATGAACATCGCATCGAGAAGCTTCTTGTGGTTGATGAGCAGAATCGATTACAGGGTCTGATTACGATCAAGGATATCGAAAAAACCCGCAAATATCCTGACTCCTGCAAAGATGCAAGGGGGCGCTTGCGGGTTGGTGCCGCAGTTGGGGTCGCGGGTGACCGTGAAACCCGAATCGCGGCCCTGCTTCATGCCGGGGTTGATGTTATTGTTATTGACACGGCTCACGGTCATAGTCAGGGAGTGCTGGATGCGGTGGTGGCGACCCGCAAGACTTTTGATTGTCAGTTGATTGTTGGCAATGTGGCGACAGCCACAGGTGCCAAAGCCCTGATTAAAGCCGGGGCCGATGCGATCAAGGTTGGTATCGGGCCCGGTTCTATCTGTACTACCAGAATTGTGGCAGGTATCGGGGTGCCTCAGGTCAGCGCTCTGATGGCCTGTAGTCAGGCGGCAAAAGAGTCTGGGGTGCCGGTTATTGCTGATGGTGGAATCAAGTTTTCTGGCGATGTTGTTAAGGCCATTGCCTCAGGGGCCCATACCGTGATGATTGGTTCTCTCTTTGCAGGAACCGAGGAGAGCCCTGGTGAAACCATTCTCTATCAGGGCCGCAGCTATAAAATGTATCGCGGAATGGGCTCTCTCGGAGCTATGCAGTCGGGTAGTAAAGACCGCTATTTTCAGGAGGGGGTTGAGGATCAGAAAAAACTTGTCCCTGAAGGTATTGAGGGCCGTGTACCCTATAAAGGTCATCTCTCCTCTAGTATCTACCAGTTGTTGGGCGGCTTACGTTCGGGAATGGGTTATGCTGGCTGTGGCTCGATCGACAGTCTGCGCCATGACGCCGTCATGATGCGGATCACCCCGGCAGGTTTACGTGAAAGCCATGTTCATGATGTGATTATCACCAAAGAAGCCCCTAATTATCGTTTGGAGTGAAAAAAATAATGCAGCAACATGATATTCATGAGGAGAAGATCCTCATTCTCGATTTTGGTTCTCAATACACCCAGCTTATTGCCCGGCGCATTCGTGAGCATAAGGTTTACTGCGAGATTCACCCTTACAATATCTCTTTAGAGCGTATTCGAGACTTTTCTCCTCGAGGGATTATTCTCTCCGGCGGTCCCTCCAGTACTTATGGTAGTAGCGCGCCTCATGTTGATAAAGGGGTTTTTGACCTGCAAGTGCCAAGTCTCGGTATCTGTTATGGTATGCAGGAGATTGCCGAACAGTTAGGCGGTGCGGTTGGTCACTCTGAACAACGTGAATTCGGGATGGCCAGTCTGACCTCATTAAAGGATGATCCTTTGTGGGAGGGCTTGAATTTCCCCGAGCAGGTCTGGATGAGTCATGGTGACAAGGTTCTCTCTCTACCTGAGGGTTTTACGGCTATCGGAGAGACCGAGAATGCTGCGATTGCGGCTTTTGCCAATCAGCAAAGAAAAGCTTGGGGACTGCAGTTTCATCCTGAAGTTGTGCACACTACGCCGGGCCGCCAGGTTCTAAAGAATTTTCTGTTCTCCATTTGTGACTGCCACGGCTTGTGGGATATGCACTCTTTTATAGAGACAACTATTGCCGAGGTTCGAGCCCAGGTCGGTTCCGGCAAGGTTATCTTAGGTTTAAGTGGTGGGGTCGACTCTTCGGTCGCGGCACTGCTTCTTCATAAAGCCTTAGGTGACCAGTTGACCTGTATTTTTGTCAATAATGGGGTTTTGCGTCAAAATGAAGCTACAGATGTGCAAGAGATGTATGGTCGTCATTTCAATATGAATCTACGCTATGTTGATGCGAGTCAGAGTTTTCTTGTGCTCTTGGCCGGGGTTAGCGATCCTGAGAAGAAGCGCAAGATTATCGGTAATGAAGTTATTCGGGTCTTTGAAGATGAAGCCCATTCGATTGAAGGGGTTGATTTCCTGGCCCAGGGGACGCTCTATCCCGATGTCATTGAGAGTGTCTCGTTTAAAGGGCCTTCGGCGGTGATTAAGAGTCATCACAATGTCGGTGGTCTGCCCGAGCATATGAAACTTGAGTTGGTCGAACCTTTGCGCGAACTTTTCAAGGATGAGGTACGAGAGGTTGGCCGTGAACTGGGTCTGCCGTCAGAGGTGGTTGATCGACACCCCTTTCCGGGGCCGGGATTGGCTATTCGCGTGATTGGTGAAATCACCGAAGCCCGCCTCAATATCCTGCGCCAGGCCGATGCTGTTTTTATTGAAGAGATACGTAAAGCTGGACTCTATAATGAAATCTGGCAAGCTTTTGCTGTGCTTATTCCGGTAAAAACCGTCGGTGTCATGGGCGATGAACGTACTTACGAAAAAGTTATCGCTATAAGGGCTGTCAACAGTGTCGACGGGATGACCGCTGACTGGTTCCGTATGCCCTATGATCTTTTGGGGCGTATCGCGAACCGGATTATTAATGAGGTGAGGGGAGTTAATCGCGTGGTTTACGATATCTCATCCAAACCGCCAGGGACGATCGAGTGGGAGTAGGGGAAAATTCAATGGGTCAGGCTGGTCGTATTCTGATAGTTGATCGTAAAAGCCGGGTTCGGCAGGAGACCGCTAACGCGTTGCGGGGCCTCGATTTTTATGTTGAAGAGGTGGATAGTGGAGAGCAGGCTTGGGAGCTACTCAAGAAATCTTCCTACCAGCTGCTCTTGGCAGAGGTCAGTCTGCTGCCTGGCGGCGGGGTTGAGTTTCTATTGGGTCAGGATGCTATTCTCTCCTCAACCGTAGTTGTCTTGATGGCTTCGGCCTGCTCTGTTGATGATGTGGCGGAGGTTATGCGGGCTGGGGCGACCGATTTTATCCAGCGCCCTTACGGACTTGATGAGCTCTGCCTGCGGATTGAAAAAGCGCTTGAGGTTCGTCTATATGAACATGAACTGACCTATCTCCGCGGTGAACGTGACATTATTTACCGTTTCGAAAATTTTATTGGTGAGAGCTCGGCCATCAAGGAGGTCTTTGCTCTCTTGAGTAAGGTTTCCAACAGTAACGCCAGTATTCTGATCTCCGGGGAGACCGGAACCGGAAAAGAGTTGGTCGCCGGTGCGATTCACTATAGCAGTCCAAGAGCGGCCAAAAGTTTTATTAAGGTGAACTGTGCCGCCCTTCATGATAATCTGCTTGAAAGTGAGCTTTTTGGCCATGAAAAAGGGGCTTATACCGGGGCCAGTCGTCAGCGCATCGGCCGTTTTGAACAGGCTGATCGGGGTACCCTTTTTCTTGATGAAATTGGTGATATGAGCCTTGGTACTCAGGCTAAGCTTTTGCGGGTCTTGCAGGAGAAAGAGTTTGAGCGTTTGGGGGGCGATAAAACCATCAAGGTGGATGCGCGTATTATCTCGGCATCCAATAAAGATTTGGCGAAAATCATTCGCGAAGGGGATTTTCGCGAAGATCTTTATTACCGGATCAATGTAATCAACGTCCATATACCACCTTTGCGCGAAAGGCGTGAAGATATTCCTCTTCTGGCGGAGTCGTTTATTCGTAAACTTGCAGCTGATCTGAAAAAAAATGTGGTGACCCTGCATCCCGACGCCGCCCGTTTTCTTCAACAACACCATTGGCCGGGTAATGTACGGGAGTTGCAAAACTGTATTGAGCGTGCCGTTTTGATGAGCGAAGGTTCAGAAATCGTCAAGGCCGATCTGCTTTTTATGAAGGGCCTTTGTCAGGATGGCGAGGAGGGTGAAATATCCCCAGCATTCGAAATCCCTCCTCAAGGCCTGAAACTCGATGATATGGAACGCTCCTTGATCGTTGAAACCCTGGAAGCCTGTAACTGGGTTCAGAAAGATGCGGCGGCGATGTTGGGCATCAGTAAACGGGTGATGAATTACAAGGTCAAACAACTCGGTCTGG
>DAOWIX010000182.1 GCA_030640695.1 Deltaproteobacteria bacterium
CCAGTGTCTCGACGATCTGGTTGAGGCCATTGGCCTGCCCAAAGAGAAACTCTGTACTCACTGTTTTGATGGTTCCAGTTACGGTTGATTATATAATTGATGCAAACTAAAAGGGTGCCTGAAAATAGCTATTTTCGGGCACCCTTTTAGTTTGTGGTGGTGATTTGGCGGTGGGAGTTTAAAAGTTCTCCAGTTCGGCAAAATCGAGGGTTGCGAAGAGGTCGGCCATGTTTTCGGCCCGGCGAATCTGTTTGATGGAGCCGTCGGGCCGCAGCAGTAACTCGGCTGAACGGAGTTTGCCGTTGTAATTGAAACCCATGGCGTGACCATGGGCCCCGGCGTCATGGATCACCAGATAATCACCAATGGTAACGGCCGGTAACTCTCGATCGATAGCGAATTTATCATTGTTTTCGCAAAGTGAGCCGGTGACATCATAGGTCTCTTTGGCACTTTGCTCTTCACGTCCGAGCACAGTTATATGGTGGTAAGCGCCATAAAGGGCCGGCCGCATGAGATCGGCCATGGTTGCGTCAACGCCGAGATAGGTTTTGTAGGTTCTCTTTATGTGCTGGGTTTTTGTGATGAGATAGCCATAGGGGCCCGTCACCATGCGTCCACACTCCATATAGATCTTTACGGGTGGCAATCCCGCGCTCAAGATAATCTCTTCGTACTTTGCCCGAATTCCGGCCCCGGTCTTAATTAGATCGACTGCCTCATCTTCAGGTCGGTAGGGGATGCCGATGCCGCCGCCGAGATTGACGAATTCAAAGGTCAGGTCGAGCGCTTGCGAAATCTCTTGGACCAGGGCGAAGAGAATTTCAGCGGTTTCGATAAAATAAGTGTAATCAAGCTCGTTTGAGGCGACCATCGTGTGGATGCCGAAACGTTTTACCCCCCGCTCTTTGCAGTAGCGATAGCCGTCGAAGAGCTGCTCCTTGGTAAAGCCGTATTTGGCCTCTTCCGGATGGCCGATAATCAGGTTACCCTCTTTGGCCTGGCCCGGATTATAGCGAAAGCAGACAAGTTCCGGAAGTTTTCCGACATGCTCTTCATAGAAAGTCAGGTGGCTGATGTCATCGAAGTTGATAATGGCGCCCAACTTGCTCGCCTTGCGATATTCGGAGGCGGGTGTATCGTTGGATGTGAACATGATATCCTCACCGACAATACCGACCTTTTCTGCGAGCAGAAGCTCCGGCAGGGAAGAACAATCAGCGCCGACCTCGACCTCTTTCATGAGTTTCATGAGAAACGGATTCGGGGTCGCCTTGATCGCGAAATACTCTTTAAAATCGGCCCAGGCAAAGGCCTTTTGCAAAGCCCGAAGATTTTTGATTATCGCACCCTCGTCATAGATATAAAAAGGGGTGGGGTAGCTTTTCGCGATATCTTTAATCAGGTCAATCGAGAAAGGAACTTTTTTCTCCAGCATTTAAACCTCTAGCTTGCAAAATATGAACATGTCAAAACAGGCGTAAAACTAGTTTAGTAGCGCTTCTTGACAGCACTTTTTTTACGAATAGGGTGGGCCGATTTGGATCTTGATCTGGGTGTCATCTTCTCTTGCTCGCTGCTGACTCGGGCCTCAACTTTGCGACCATTGATCATGAGGTTGGAAAAAGTGCGCAAAATCGCTGCCTCACAATGGCTGTCGGCCTCAAGCAGGCTGAAGTCGTTTTTAATCTCAATCCGTCCGACTTTGATCCGGGAACCCTTTGCGGCTCTATCATTGATCTCGCCAATCAGGCGACCGGGATTGACCCCATCCCGACTGCCGACGTTGAGATGGAAACGGGTGAAATTTTCCTGGTCTCTGCCCGAGGGGGCCGGGCGGCTGTCGCCGGTTTTTCTTTGCTTACGTTCGTAGCGGCTTTTGCTCTCCGGTTCAGCTGAGTTAAGGTCAGGCGTATTGCGGTAATATTTCAGAAGAGGGCCGAAGCTGGAGAGAACAAAACGTTTGACCAGCTCTTCTCGTTCCAAAGAGGCCAGGTTCTCCATGATGGCCGGTAGGAAGGGCTCAATATGAGAGGCTTCGATCTTTTGTTCTTTGAGGTTGTCCAGGTAGTGCAGCATCCGGGTCTGGCAGATATCCTGGCCGGTGGGGATTTGCCCCATCTCAAACTTTCTCTGCAGCCGTTTTTCGATCTCTCTGATTCTGTATTTTTCTCGTAAATGAACAATGGCGATTGAAATACCCTCTTTGCCGGCCCGACCGGTGCGGCCGCTGCGATGGGTATAGCTGGCGATGTCATCTGGTAGATTATAGTTGATAACATGGCTGAGATCTTTAACATCGAGACCCCGGGCTGCAACATCAGTGGCTACCAATAACTGCAGATTTCTTCGTCTAAACTTGTTCATGACAAAATCACGTTGGCCTTGAGCAAGTTCACCGTGCAGGGCATCGGCGTTGTAGCCATCCCCGATCAATTTTTCGGCGACATCCTTGGTCTCCTGACGGGTGCGACAGAAAATAATGGCATAGATGTCGGGATTGCTGTCGGCAATTCGTTTTAAGGTCTGGTAGCGGTTTTTGGCGGCGACCAGATAGTAGATATGACGGACATTCTCGATCCCTTGATTGCGCTCGCCGATGGTTACTTCAACCGCATCTTTCATATAGCGTTTGGCGATTGCGACAACTTCGCGTGGCATCGTTGCCGAGAAGAGGACGGTCTTCTTGGTGGCAGGTGTCGCTGCCAGGATATCGTTGAGATCCTCCTGAAAACCCATCTGCAGCATCTCGTCGGCTTCATCCAGAACAACCGCGCGAATGCCTTTAATATCAACTTCACCCTGCCTGATAAAGGCTAAGAGGCGTCCCGGTGTCGCCACGATAATATGAACGCCCTGCTGCAGCTGTCGGCTCTGGGTGACGATGCTGGCACCGCCGTAGACGGCAACGATTTTCGCCCCGGGCACGAAGCGGGCATAATCGTTCAAGTCTTTGGTGACCTGGACGCAGAGCTCCCGGGTCGGGCAGAGGATCAGCGCCTGGGTTTTTTTGTTTGTCCGATCAAGCATCTGGATGAGGGGCAGGCCGAAGGCCGCCGTTTTACCGGTTCCGGTCTGTGAGAGGCCGACCAGGTCGTCTTCGAGTTTAAGCAGGCGGGGGATGACCTCTTCCTGAACTGGTGTAGGGGTGGTGAATCCCAGTCGGTCTATCCCTTTAAGAAGTTCGGCGTCCAGACCGAGTTCGGCAAATGATGTCATGAGGGTGTTACTCCAAAAATAGATTAGTGCCTTACTAAATATTTTCTTATTTGAAAAACAAGAAAATATTCTGATAAGAGCACTTACTTGCGGGCAACGCCCACGTTAAAATAGATCAGCGCGGTATGATACCATATAATAGGGAAATTGAGTAGCGATAAAAGTCTATTTTGTTTAATAAACAACACTTGCATGGTAAAGTCTAGCTCCGAGTCGCAAAGTCCAAAAAAAAAGGGTTGCCAG
>DAOWIX010000046.1 GCA_030640695.1 Deltaproteobacteria bacterium
AAGAACTCTTGCTCATCTGTTTTGAAGGGTTACGTTTCTGAAAGCTTTTTTGTGATGAACTTGGTTTTTTCAGTGGCGTTTTAATCCCTTTAGCCGCACTTTTGCCAGCATTAGGGGAGGTCGCTTTGCTCTTTATACTGCTGCTGGAAGCGCCTTTCAGGTCTCTTTTACCTGCCGTACGCTGTTGGTAGTTTCTTTGAGAGACGGTATTGTAAGAGTTGTAACTCCCAGGATAGTGGCCGTAGCCATAGGGTGACATATAGAAAGGGTGGGGCCGAAAAAGCCAGTACATGAACAGCATGTCGGTGACTCCGAAGCTGCTGCGATGATAGTGGTTCTGGCCGTAGATCTGTTCGTTACCTTTGACTTCGACGTTGGCCTGATCTTTACCGCTTTTTTCGATATTAATGGTTGCCACTTCCTGCACCTCGCCGGCAACCGGTTCAACCGTTAGGGAGAAGCCTTTAGTCTGCTCATTGCCAAATTCGGTGACCTTGATGTAGTCAACCTTGCCATCTTCATTAAGGTCTAAGTTGTTGAGGCCAGTATTTTTATCGTTAAGCAGGCGTTCGAGCTCGGTTGCGTTCTCAGCTTTCTTAAGCAGGGAGCCAATGGTTGCCAGATCAAGCCCGTCCCCGCCATAGACCATGGTTTGAACGTTGACGTTGTATTGATTATCACTTTTCCCGGAAGGCCAGAAAAAGGAGATGAGGATAATAAAAAAGAAGACTCCTGCCAGGACCTTAAAAATCTTTTCATTCATAATGAAACTCCAACTTTTTAATGCAGCTAAAAATGCGGTTCTAGAAGGCAGTATGAGAATAGCAATTTTTTCTCAAATCGAGGCAGGCTCAAAAAATTACCGCAGGCATATGTATAATATTCCGAGGATAATTTTTTGAGCCTAACGAAGAGTTGGGGAAAAAGGGCATTCTCAGACTCTCTTCTAGTAGCCGGTTTGCCATCCTTTAAGATAATACGTGAAAATTTTATGATTAACAAGGGTATTTATTTCATTTTCTTCAGAGTCAAGTTGGTTCTTGCCGAAATTAAGCGATGCGTGGATAAGTTCCGGTGTCAGGTAGCGGGTCGGAACCTCAAGTTTGGTAGTCTGTTTAAGAGTCTCTTTTAGACTTTTGGGGAGCTCTTCTGCGGCCCATCTCTCCTGATGACCGCCGATCCACCATCCCCACTCACCAAAGGATGGGACATTGTCGTGGTAGGGGATTACGCTTAAGCCGGCGGCTGTCATGCTGCGGCCGATACAGAGAAAAGCTTCTTTGGCATGGTAGGGAGATGTCGCTTGCTGAACAAAGATGCCGTCGATGGCCAGTCGGTCAGCCAAACGTCGATAGAAAGTACGGGAGTAGAGCTTGGCCAGCTCTTCGTTGTTGGGGTCGGGAAAGTCGACGATGATGATATCAAATTTTCCGGCCAGTTTCTCGAGTAGTGTCGCTGCGTCAATGTGAACCAGGGTAACCCGGGCGACCTCTTCGGGCTGGCTGTCAAAGCGCTGGTTCTGGTTGGGGATAAGAATGGCTTCTTTTTTATTTTGTGAACTTAAACTATTATTTTTTAGAAGAGTGATACGGGCATCACTCAAGCTGCCTTGATTGAGTTCGATGAGAGTGGGGTGGTTGCGTGCCAGACCGGTCATCTCAGGGTCGAGGTCGCAAAGTATAAGTTCTTTAACTGCGGGGTATTTCAGAACCTCTCGGGCGGCGAGGCCGTCGCCTCCTCCGAGGATGAGGACGCGGCGCTGATGTGGGGCCAGAGCGAAAGCGGGGTGGACCAGGTTTTCGTGGTAGATATATTCATCAGCGCTATTAAATTGCAGGCTACCGTTGATATAGCAGGAGATTTCGGCGGCTTTAGACTTGGTCATTACAATATGTTGGAAGCGGGTGGTTTGGCTCAAGATGATGCGGTTGCGATAGAGGTACTGTTCGGCGGTTGAGGTCCAGCTTCGAGCTTGGAAAAGACCACATGTCAAAAGCAGCAATGCAGCCAGAAGGGCTGCCCACAGGCGCTTGCTGAGGGTGACTTTTGCGCGAAAGTAGAGTAGCAGAGTCGTGGCGGCGGCCAAGTTCAAAAGCCCCAGAACAAAGGCGGTTTCGATCAGGGTGAAAAAAAGGGGCAGCAGAAAAACCCAGATCAGAGCTCCCGCCAGGGCGCCGACGTAGTCCATTTTCAGAACCTTGCCGAGGTTGACTTCGAGTTGGCTGATGTAGGCAGAGTTAAGGCGGGCGATCAGGGGCAGTTCAAAACCCAGCAGGAGACCGATACTGCTGATGAAAGCATATTGTACTATAATATAATAGCTGGGGGCCATGCCGTAGGTGAAGAACAGAGCCAAGGGGCCGCAGCCTCCCAAAACCCCCAGCAGGATTTCAGCGCCGATAAATTTATCGAGCAACAGGTGATCCTTGACCCGTTTCTGTAGATCAGCACCGATGCCCATACAGAACATCATGGCGCCGATCACCAAAGCCCACTGGCGAGCGGAATTGCCGAGAAGGTCGGCGGCCACGCGGCTTAAAGTATATTCATAGGCGAGGCCGCAACCGCCCATGATAAAGGTTGCCAGGTAGAGAATGAAGGAGGCTGAAATATTCATGCACGTCGGCTATACTGAAGTGTACCTCGAAGTCAAGTTAAAATGTTACAATCTAATCCGGGCGGAGCCGTGCTCACTCACTTCAAGCAGGGCAAAGCAAAGTTAAAAGTTGCTCTCTTTGACTTAAATCATAAAATATTACTTGAAGTTTATAGGTGAAGTTGTGTATGTCTTGTTTCGATGGGCGGTAACTCTACAGGCTGTGCCCACGCTAAACCGCTTGACATCTTACGCCGCCAGCAAACTTTATTGAAAAGTGACTATGATCCGTTCCCTGATTCTATTTTTCTGCTTAGTTGCAGTTGGTTGCTGCTATAGTCCAGCCGTTGCGGGCGAGTTGCGTCCACCGGATTCGGGTGGGCGTGAATATCGTATTTTTATGGTCAATAGTTACCATCCTGAATATTTCTGGAGTGCTCAGCAGAGTCAGGGAATTATGGATGCTTTATCGGGTTTAAGAGTGGTTAGCCATGAATATTTCATGGATAGCAAAAGGCATCCAGAGGAGGAGTGGCTGGCCCAGCAGAAAGAGATATGTCTGGCTGAGATTGCAGCCTTCAAGCCAGATCTGATCTTTACCGGTGATGACAACGCAACCAGAACAATTGCTACCCATTTTCTAGGCCAATCACTGCCGGTTGTTTTTTACGGGGTCAATGCCGAACCAGAAAGTTATGGATTGGTTACAAGTAGCCAGCGTCAGGCTCCGGGGGGTAATGTTACCGGCGTATTGGAACGTCACTTTTTCAACTTAGCCACCTATAAGTTAGAAGCGCTGTGTCATGTCAATAATATTTCTTTTACAAAACTTTATCTTTTGACCGATGATAGTTATACGTCAATCAAATTGTTCGAATTATTACGTTCTGAGAAGTGGGAGTTTGAGGTTGAGAGGGTTTTTTTGCCGCCGGTTGGTGGTTTTGCGCAGTATCAAAGTCTGATTGACAAGCTTAATCATTCCGGCAATGCGCTTTTTGTCTATAATTTACAGACCATTAAGGGAGTCGATGGCAGAGCTGTTGACTATCGGGAGATCTTGGCTTGGACAAGATCTCGACTAAAGATTCCCTCAATAACATTTCATCAGAAATATGTTGAGGAGGGGTTGATGTTTGGCCTGCTGGTAAGTGGTTACAATCAGGCCTTCTATGCCGCTCTGAAAGCAAGAAAGATCCTCCTTGGTACTCCACCGGGTGAGGTTTCGATTGAAGCTCCGCCTCAGGGCGCCGCCGCCCTAAACAAGACAACAACCCGGCGTTTGGGTTTTAAGGTGCCGTTAGATCTGCTTTTCGGAGCAGAGATCTTTGAGTAATGATGGTTGCGCGGGCGTTGCCCGCAAGAAAATAACCTGTAAGGTACTAAACAGTATGGTGAGAATGTGACGGTACAAAAAATCTATCTTAAATTTGTGCTCATGGCTTTGGCGGCCTTGATACTCTTCTCGGTTGGGGGATATATTTTTAGTGATCGTGTAAGTCGTCATTTCGTCTCGGAAGTCCAGAGCGAACAGGAGATTGTAGCTGATCGTATTGTCAAAAACCTGGAGGCCTATCTCAAGAGGGTACGGCAGACGGTCGATTCGGTACTCGATTTCACTCCGCATCAGGGCGGAAAGATAAAAGAAGTGACGGCCCATCGCTTTAAACTGTTATGGAAAATCTACCCGGAAATTTCCCACCTTGCTTTTGTCACTGCTGACGGAGATGTGTATTATACCGGTGAAAATGGTAATTTTATGCCTTTGGGCCTGCCTCTGCAGGAGGTTTACGAGTGGCAATATTTTGATTATGGTCTCTGGGATGAAATTGATGATGAGAAATTGCATCAGCGGCTCTCGGTTTTGATGCAATTTGTACCTGAACTGGGCAAGGTGATGCCGGTACCGATCATCATCTTTGCGAAACGGGTTATTGTTGATGGTGAATATATTGGTTTGATGTTGATTCCTTATCAATTTGATTTCATGTTTACCACCTATTGCCGGAGTCTGGTTGTTGAAAAACGTCGCGAAATTATTGTGGCAGACAGTCACGGGCGGGTGGTCTACTCCTCATTTCCGGGGCTTTTTTTAGACAATTTTTATCCGACCTATGGCAGTTCTTCTGAGCTGTTGTTGCGAAAGGGTGAGCACTTTTCGTTATTGAGTAAAGAAGAGCTTCCGCATGTTTTGGCTGCATTGGCCAACCGAACCCCCTTTTCATCCGTAATGGAGATCTCAGTGGAAGGTCGTCATGATACCCTTCTGGCGGCTTTCCATGATATGGAGATGGTGACAGCTGACTGGACGGTGATGGTCGCCACGCCCCGGTCAAAAGCTGACGAACTGGCCTGGCGCTTACTGATTCCGGTTATTCTCATGTGTCTTTTGCTACTGTTGATGATTGCCTGTTTCTCATTGTTTATGTTTCGCCACCTGGCTCACTTTGCCCAAGAGAATGCTATTTTCAAAGCGGCTATTGTTTCAAGTTCAGATGGTGTGGTCGTGCTCGACACCCAGGGTCGTTACCTCTTTGTTAATCGCTCCTATTGTGAAATTACCGATGAGTCGAGCGCTGGACTGTTGGGGACTTTGTATCGGGAAGGTGCCGAAACTGGAACCTCAAAAGGTTTGCCCAAGGATATTTTCTCTTTGCTGGCCGAATGTGGTCGCTGGCAAGGGGTGGTCTCTTATCGCAAGATAGGGGAAACGCCGGATGTCGAAGTTAGCCAGAATTTTTCCGAGATCCATCGGGCTGGCCGCAAGGTTGGTTATATCGGCAACCTTCATAATATCAGTGAAGAGCGGCGGCTGAAACGGGAGGTTGAAGTTTACAGCGAGTATCTTCATAAAGAGGTTGAACGGCAAACCGAGGTCATCGTGCAATCCCAAAAGATGGAGAGCGTTGGTGTGCTGGCGGCTGGTTTTGCCCATGATTTCAACAACCTGCTTGCCAGTATGCACGGTAATATTGAACTCTTGGAGATGATGTTGCAAGCGTCACCGCAAAAAGCCGGTCGCTATATTGATAAGATTCGGCAGATCTCACTTCAGGCCGCAGAGTTGACGCGCCAGATACTGCTTTTTTCCCGTCGAGAAATCGGGGTTACCGAGGTCGTGACTGTGGCTGATCTTGTCGAGTCGGTTATGGTTCTTGTGCCTCCATCACTACCGGCGCAAATAACCTTTGATTGCATTGAGAATAGCAGTGATGTTAAGCTTAAGGTCGAAAAAGCCACAGTCGTACAATCTTTGTTTAACCTGGTTTTGAATGCCGGTGAATCCTTTATTGATGGTCAGGAGGATGCTCGCATCAGAATCGTTTCAAAGGCTAAATTTGTCGATCGTTATCTGGGTCAGCGTCTAAATCTTATTCCCGGCAGCTGGTACTGTGAGCTGACTGTCTCAGATA
>DAOWIX010000186.1 GCA_030640695.1 Deltaproteobacteria bacterium
AAAAGGGCGACGTTGATGCGCCAGTTAAAGCCGGCCCATTGGGTTGCCGGTTCTAGCGCCCGCCCGATGCGACCTAGAAAACTGTTGGAGATCTTATCCTGTTTGATCTCTCGGCGGAGGCGCTTTTGGGTCGAAATGAGTTTGCGGACGCCCCGGTTAATCTTTTTGGCTTGCTGGTCACCTTTAGGTTTCAGAAATCCGTAATAGAGCGAGTTTCTCTCCTTAAATTCCTGGTTGATAGCTTTTTTTCGCTCCTTATTACCTCCGGCTGCCACACTGGCGTTTTTGTAATCTTTCCAGTATTGCATCAGGGAAAGATATTGATCGTCAGGCAGTTGTTCGGCAAATCCCTGTTTTTTGACCTGGATTTGGAATTTTGCCAGAGCCTGGCTGGCTTCGGCTTGAAAGTGGGCCTGGCGTTCAGTGATCAAGCCGGGGAATTGCAGGAGTACATAGATGACCACGGCAAGCGCGACGACGATGGTGGTAACCTTTTTGATATAGAGCCAGATACGTTCCCAAGCCCGAAGCAGTACCCCGCTAAGGGTCGGGAGATGGTAGCGCGGCATCTCCATGACAACGGGGGCGCTCTCCTTGCCCTTAAAAACTGTCAGGGTCAGGATCTTGGCGACCGGTAAGGCAATGAAGATGGTTATCGTCGAGATAAAAAGAAAGGCGGTGGTTTTGTGTTCGGGGAAATAGATAGCGATTAGGAGCAGGTAAAAGGGGGTTTTGGCCAGGCAGTTCATTAAGGGCGAAATCAGAATAGTGGCAAAACGGGCTTTCTCGTCGGCGATGCCCTTGCAGGCCATGACCCCGGGCACACAGCAGCCGCCGACAATGACGCCGCTTAAGATAAGCGGCAGGGTCGACTGGCCGTGGAGTCCGAAACGGCGAAAAACCCGGTCTAAAATAAAGGCCATCCTGGGCATGTAGCCGACATCCTCAATTATCGCGATCAGGGCGAAAAGGATGAAAAAGACCGGAATATAGTTGAGCAGGCCGTTGACGCTGTCGACAATCCAGAGGACGAGACCGCGTATATGTGACTCATCAATAAAACCGGAAGCCGGTAGCAGGCTCTCGACAACTTGTCGAAACTTGGCCAGCAGCGGCCAGGTGTAGTTGGTGATATTGTAGCCTTGGACGATGGCCAACTCGTAGAGCAGATAGACAATCCCTAAGAGTAGCAGGGGGCCAAAAAAACGGTGGCAGGCGATTTTGTCGATACGGTTAGTGAGGGATTCCGGGTTTTTCGGGAGGTTTTTCCGAAGCACGGCGGCTTTTTCGATGGCAGCGGCTCGCTGATGACGTTGTATGGCGATAAACCCTTCCGGGGTCTCATCCTCATCAGCTTCAAAACGTCGGCGGAACTCTTCGATTTCGATCTCTAAGGCTGATGCCAGGGGGTGGAAACGTTGAAGCAGCTCCAGAGCCCCACAGTCACCTTCCATCAACTTGACAGCCAGCCAGCGGGGTGAGCAGAAGGTTGCAAGTTCTGCCGCAGTTGCCAAGCTCTTTTCAAGTTCGGCCAGATAGCTTTCCAGCGGGCCATAATCGATTCTAAAAGAGTTTGCGGGGCCATCTTCGGTAGTGATTGTGGTCAGGATATCCTCTTTGCCGCGCCCTTTGCTGCCGACGGCTGCGACCACCGGAATTGTGAGTTGGCGGCTGATCTCTTGTAAGTCGATCTCCATCCCCTGTTTTTTGACGACATCCATCATATTGAGGATGAGCACCATGGGGAGACCCATTTCCAGGAGTTGAAAGGTGAAGTAGAGGTTGCGCTTTAAGTTGGCGGCGTCAACGACATTGATCGTTAACGCCGGTTTTTCTTCAAGCAGGTAGTCCCGGGCGACCCGCTCCGCCAGGGAGGAAGAGGTCATACTGTAGGTGCCGGGCAGGTCGACAAGTTCAAATTTATCGCCCAGATGCTTAAAATAACCGCTCTTTTTTTCAACCGTAACCCCGGGATAGTTGGCGACAAATTGACGGGTTCCGGTCAACAGGTTAAAGATCGTCGATTTGCCGGTGTTCGGCTGACCCGCCAGTGCAATCTGCGCTTTGTTGCTCATAAGAGATCCACCTCAATACCCCGGGCTTCGAGATGACGAATC
>DAOWIX010000153.1 GCA_030640695.1 Deltaproteobacteria bacterium
AGCATTGCTTCGCAAGGGGACACAGCTCAGACCGGCTCGGGCTCTTGTACCCTTCAGGGTGAAAGCCCTGCCTCAGAGCAATGTCCCCACATCGGGAGATTGTCGATTAATCAGCAACTGGAGAGCTTTGCGAGGGCCCCACGCCGGGCCCTTTTTCGTCTAGCCTGGCCGACCTTGATGGCGACCATGGTCCAGACCATGTACAACCTCGTCGATACCGCTTATATCGGGCGCCTCGGAACCGAACCGCTGGCCGCCTTGACTTTCTCCTTTCCTCTCTTTTTTACGTTGGTTTCATTTAATATCGGCATGGGGGTGGGCCTTAATTCCACGGTTTCCCGTCTCCTCGGTGCCGGCGATGAAAAGGCGGCGGCGAATACGGCCCTGCACGGAATCGCCAGCTCACTGCTGTGCGCGACTCCCCTCTTTCTGGTAGTCGAGATCTTTCTCGACCCCTTACTGACAATTCTCGGGGCTCAAATGGAAGTCCACAAACTGGCAGGCGACTATATGAGAATTGTTGCGGGTGGGGTTTTCCTGATGTTTCCGATGTACGCCATTTCCAGTACGTTTACGGCTCAGGGCGACACCGTTACACCGATGAAGATCCAGTTTTTTACTCTATTTCTCAACTTAGGCCTTGATCCGCTCTTTATATTTACTTTCAAAATGGGCATCAAAGGGGCCGCCATCGCCACCAATATCGCCCTGCTCGCCGGATTGATTCTGGCGCTCTTCTACCTTAAACGCCGTTCCGCCCTGCATCTTGGTCGCCGGGCCTGGCATTTCTCTTCTGCAACTATTAAAGAGATCTTTGCCATCGGCCTACCTGCCAGCCTAACGATGCTCCTGATGGCAATTTACATGATGGGTGTCAACCGCCTGATCGCCGGATATGGTACCGACACGGTTGCAGCATTGGGACTGGTAACCCGGATAGACAGCGCCGTCATTATTCCGATGGTCGCCTTTTCAGTTGCTTTGCTAACCTTAAGTGCCCTTTTTTACGGGGCCGGGCGTTTTCAACTACTGCGCGAGATTATCCATTTCGCCATCTTTGTCAATATCGGTTTTGCCTTAACTTGCTCCCTTTTGATGTTTATCTGGCCCCATTTTTTTCTTCGTTTCTTTACCGACAAAACCGAACCTCTACGCCTGGCGGCGGCCTATCTGCGCTTTGAAGTTTTCAGTTTTCCCTTTATGGCAATTACGATTGCGGCCAACCGAACTCTACAGGGTTTAGGTTTAAGCCTGCCCGGCCTGGTAATTAACGGCACCCGCCTCTTTCTCGTCGCTCTACCCCTGGCGGCCCTCTTTGTTGTCTACCTCGGATACGACTTTCGCATGGTCGCCATTGCCGGCCTCTGCGGCAGTCTGACTTCAGCCACCATAGCCTCTCTCTGGCTCAAAAAAACTATAGCCCGAATCACCGCCACAACACCTGCACCTGAATCCGCTTCTCGATAACGCTTCAGAAACATTGTTGACATTTCAATCGGTACCCGCTACTTTAAAGAGAGACGTTGTTTTAAACAACCTCACAAATCACTCCTGAAACTGCATTGGTAAGAGAGTGAAAATGAAGAAAATTTCTTGCCGGCCCCAAACTCATAAAACCATATCCTCTTTTTTGCTGCTTGCCTTAACGGTGATTGCTTTTGCCAGCTGTAGCAATCAGGAAGAGACGGAGTACGCACCCCGTTTCAGCCCGGAAGCACCCCGCCAGACCAAGACATATATCCTGGGTGTACACCCCCTTCATAACCCGAAAAGGTTGCATGAAATTTTCGGCCCGGTTACGGAATTTCTCAGCCAACAGATCCCCGACGCCGTATTCAAGATGGAGGCCTCCCGCAATTATGCCGCCTATGACAAAAAGCTCTATGCCGGACACTTTCATTTTGGCCTCCCCAATCCCTACCAGACCATTAACTCCCAGAAACATGGCTATACAGTTTTCGGCAAAATGGCGGATGATGAAAATTTTCGGGGGATTATCTTGGTTCGCAAGGACAGCAAGATCGACAAGGTCAGCGACCTTAAGGGGAGGGCTGTCAGTTTTCCGGCCCCTACGGCTCTGGCTGCTACCATGATGCCGCAATTTTACCTGTACAGCCACGGCCTTGATGTCATGCACGATATTGACATCCGCTATGTGGGTTCCCAGGAATCTTCGATCATGAATGTCTATCTTGGCGATACGGCGGCCGGAGCCACCTGGCCGCCGCCCTGGCGGGCGCTGGCCAAAGAACGACCGGAACTTAACACAGCGCTTGAGATCAAATGGTCCACCTCGCCTCTGCCCAATAATGGGTTGGTGGTAAGAGACGATGTTCCAAAAGCTATTGTCCAACAAGTCGCCGAGCTACTTTTTTCTCTCCACACCCATAAACCGGGAAAACAGTGGCTGAAGCGCATGGAACTGTCACGGTTTGAAGCGGCTGACAATAAAACTTATGCCCCGGTGTTAGAGTTCTTGAAAAAATTTAACGAGACCGTTCGGCCCATTGATTTCTGATGGATTTTTGCTAAGGTAGGCGTATGATCCAGTTGATGAAGAACTTTTGGACAGCCTCCATCAGGCGACAGTTGATGCTCGGCATCGCCTTGGTTCATGCCGTGCTGATGACCATCTTTGTGACTGATCTGGTACACCGACAAAGTGACTTTCCGGGCCAAGGATCTGACCCAACAGCTCCTGACCTTTGCCAAAGGCGGTGAGCCGATCAGAACAACCGCTTCCCTGACTGCAATGATCCGGGAGGTCGGCGATTTCGCCCTGTCGGGATCCGCTGTAAAATGCCACTATGACATTCCTGAAGATCTGTCCCATGCCTATATTGATCGAGGCCAAATCAGCCAGGTCATCCAGAATATAGTCATTAATGCCGTCCATGCCATGCCCGGCGGCGGCACCATTAATGTCAAATGTGGAAATTTCCGCAAACGGTCGGAAGATCGACTACCCCTGGTTGAGGGAGAGTATGTCAAACTGACAATCAGAGATTCTGGTCCCGGTATTCCAGCCGAGCACCTGGCTCATATATTTGATCCCTATTTCACCACCAAACAGAAAGGCAGCGGCCTCGGACTGGCGATCTGCCACTCTATCATCAGCAAACATGGCGGCTATCTCGCAGCCCAATCCGAGCCCGGTTCCGGAACCACCATAACCATCTATCTCCCGGCTGCGACAAAGAAAGATGTAAAAACCGAGACCCAAAAAAATGGCCTACTTTCCGGCAGCGGTACCGTACTGATCATGGATGACGAAAGTATGATTAGAAATGTTGCCCGACGGATGCTGACAGCCAGGGGTTACGATGTCCTTGAAGCAAACGACGGCGCAGAGGCTATCGCCATATTTCGACAAGCTAGGACTTCCGACCATCCGGTTGACCTGACGATCATGGATCTAACCATACCTGGAGGCATGGGTGGTGAGGAAGCGGTGACGCAATTTCTTGCCCTTGATCCGCAAGCCAAGGTTCTGGTTTGTAGCGGCTACGGCAATGACCCCGTAATCGCAAATTATGCTGACCACGGGTTTAAGGGATTTATCTGTAAACCATATTCAACCAAAGAGTTACTTGGCGAAGTCCAGAGGGTCATGAGTGAGAGCTAAAGACTCACTCAAAGAGATTAAAAATCATCTTCATGATCCACGTTCGGTAAAGCCCGAGCTGAGGAGACCATATCTTTATTCTCTTTGGCTCTAACCTGAGAAGCAACCTCAGTAAGCGCCGGCGGCCTCTCGGATAGTGTCTGATTTTCCGAAAATTTACCGGATCCGGCGATCAAAATCATCAGATCATCAACCAATCCGGCCATATTCTCAGCCTCGTAATCCATTTCGGTGGAAGCAGCTGCGGACTCCTCCGCCCCGGCGGCATTTGTCTGAGTCGCTTTGTCAATTTCACCAATAGCGATATTGATCTGCCCAACCCCTTGAGCCTGATCATTTGATGCCGCCGAGATCTCGGCAACAAGGGTGGCGACTTGTCTGGATATATCCTCGACACCAGAAAAGGCCTCGCTAGTGGTTAAAACCAGGCCGGCTCCCTCGGAAACCTTGCTTTCAGTCTCCTCAATCAGGGTTGAGGTACTTCGAGCCGCATCGGCGGAGCGCATGGCCAGATTTCGAACTTCTTCGGCAACTACAGCAAAGCCGGCTCCGGCTTCACCTGCCCGGGCCGCCTCAACTGCGGCATTGAGAGCTAACAGATTTGTCTGAAATGCTATTTCATCAATGGTTTTAATGATTTTCGAAGTCTTTTCACTGGCACTGGTTATCTCACTCATGGCTCCAGTCAGGCGTTGCATTGAAACATTTGCCCGACTGACGACCTGATCAGACTGCTCCATCAGAGCATTGGCTTTACCGGAATTTTCCGCATTACTCTTGGTCATCGCCTCCATCTCTTCAAGTGAGGCAGCCGTTTCATCCACGGATGAAGCCTGGTCAATCGCTTTCTCGGCCAAAGTATGACTCGAACTTGCAACTTGCCCAGCTATATTTGACACCTGTGTCGCACTCTCCTGCATCCGGATAGCCAACCTCATAATATTCTGAGATATCCGGGTTGAAATAATAAATATAAGGATTGAAATCAAAACCAGAACCGCAGCTCCGATACCTGCAATAATCTGCCGGGTCTGCCGGTTGATATCGGCGGTTGAAAGCTCAATTTTTTTCCGCATCTTTCCGGCGGCAGCTTCATTCAAGCGCCCGATACCTTGAAATCCACTCTCAAGGCGCTCTCCCAACAAACCGGTTTCACCCTCCAACACCTCTTTGATAGTTCTTTGATTGGTATCGATCAAACTGTTAAAACGCCCACTCATTAACACCTTCTGCTCTTCTATTGAGGCTCGACTAAGGCAAACCACGACCAGGCCCAACGAGGTTCCCTCAACGGTGATCGGAACTTCGACCAAAAACACACCCTTATCCTTACGAGAGGCATTGATCACTTTATCGACCTTCTTTCTCCCCTCACCACTTTTAATCCAACTTTTAAGCAAAGGGTTTTTTCGATCAAGGTAACGCGTCAGAGCCTTACCTTTCTGATTGAAATAGAGTGCATACACGACATCAGAATTGAGGCTGGCCGATTTGGCGTAGGTATTAAGCTCCAGAAAACTATTAGATAAAATTGCTGCCGGAGCCACCAGAGCCAAAAGCTGAGCCAGAGACTCTCCGGTTTTATGCAAGCTGGCCTCAAGTTCTCTCACAACATTTTTCTGCTCACCGGTCAGGGCTTGGCGAGTTGACTGAGAAAGTTCCTGACTAGCGGTTGTGGTCAGGCCCTGCATCATTTCGCCGACTTCATTTCCGGCCTGTTTTAACTCATCTTTGACCTCTTCTCCGGTCAAGGCCAAATTGGCCATTATCTGCGACCCCTGGCGAATCAAAACCTTTTGCTGCCAACCCACGATCACCAGAACCAGGACAACAACCGCGAGCACCAGAGCTGAAACAATCGGCAGCAGCAACTTAAACCGCAACCCTCTCTTTTTTCCTATCACTTAAACCTCCTTTTCCCGCTCTGCCATAAAAATGAACGCCCCAACCTGACACTGGCTTATTATGGAAACCTCTAGGAGTCTCTCCGAAAATATCCTTTTCCCCAACTACACCTTATGCGAAAAAAATTATTGCTCTCGAACAACCTACTATTTTGAAAAAGCCCCAACCTTGAGCTTTTTTTGCAACTCTTCAACCGGGCCGTAATCAAGAGCTTTGGTCCAACCCATAATTTTGGCTTTTTGAGCCGCAGTGTCGCTGGGAGTAAGTTGTTTCAAGGCGGCTAGAACTTGCGCTGCTAGTTCTTCGGAAACACTCTTGGTACGAGCTAATGGCCACTCAGGATAGAGTGCAGTGCTGCATAAAAAAGGAAAATCAACATGTTTTTGCGGATTAATAATTTTTATTTCATCCAACTCCAGCGCACCCGTAGCCGCCATCCGTTCCAAGGTATCAGTGCGCACGGTTCCAACCTCAACCGCTTCATTTAAAACCGCCAGTACAACATTGTCATGTTTGCCCCCAAAATCCAATTTGGCACAATCTTTAGCCGGGTCGATACCGGCATCAAGCAACTCTTTGAAGGCCATCTGCCAGCCCCCAAATGAGCTCTTCTTAACCGCCATAAAGGTTTTTCCTTTGAGATCCGACATATTGTTGATAGCATCGTTTTCAGAGAGCGTAATAATCACTCCGCCAAACGATTTAAGCGGTTGTCCCTGGCGTGAGTTGATCATTGTCGCCACCGCCCGAGCCCCATATTTCACCTTGGCGGTAACGAACATTGAAGAGTTGGCTAGAAAAAAGTCCACTGTCCCATCTTTTACGGCTGGAAAAACTGCATCAAAATCGAGCGGAACCACAGTAAAGACATTTCCCGGCAATTTTGCACTCAGATAGTTACCGGTCTCCTGCCACATCGTCATAGCTTTTACCGGACCATTTTTTGCCAGCACTCCAATACGATACTCTTTGGCCACAGCCGTTGTCGCAAAACAGACCAAACACCCTAACCATAACAACACAACGATTCTCTTTATCATATAACCCTCCATCAATAAGTGGTACCCATCAACAGGAAAAATCCTTAGAATTTATAGCGCACCCGACATGAACTTATAAAAATATCTTCATCACTACTGCCGTCACGCTGACCCTCTTCCCAAAAATCCATTGCATCACCACCGAACAGGTAACCGGCATTGATGGCAAACTCAAGGTTATCGTAAAGTTTGTATTTCATGTAGGCATCAATTTCAATCCCGACTTCATCCTCTTCTCTCTGTTTACCGTCATCATCAAGGTAAACAATATCTTCGGCCGTCAACATATACATTGCCGCAGTACCGAATGAAAGTTTTTTGCTGACCTTGTAATCAAAGGCCAATTTATTCATAATAAAGCCTTTATCAAGCAGATAGTCTTTTTCCGTAAAATAATCATCGTCAGTATACATCGCCTTAAAAATACAGATATTGTCAGCCCGGTCGATATCGACCGCCATGAAGGCATCAAAATCACTGTCACCGCCATCATCATCACCAGAAGCGTACCAGAATGTGTAGGTAAACTTCATTTTATTGACTTTGTAACCAACGTCAAAATGAGCCAGCCAGGCACTTACATCAAAATCCTCGTTGACAACTCCCTGATTATAATCCCAGCCGTTATATGACTCTTTAAAATTGGCACCATCGACACTACCGGTCTGAAACATAAGATCCCAATTAAAAAACAGTGCCCCAAAATTGGCCTTACCGTCAGTACCGATGGTCAAGAGGTCGAGGTCGAAATTGTTGTCGAATTTTTTAATCTGATAATTCTGAGAGGTGATCGTACTAAATGTAGCCGGATCACCATTGTCGGAATCACCGTTGAAATATAGTCCAAAAATACCGACACTGATGTCTTGGGTCGGTTTAAAGTTTACCCGGGCATAGAAGGCATCAAGGTCTTCGACATCATCATCCGGGTCTTTGGTTTCATCCCGATAGGGTCGCAACCAAGCCAGTGTCAAGTTAACCGGCCCCGCCGCAATATCAGACGACACCCCCATGATCGTCTCCTTCCAGAGATAGGAGTTTACGTTAAAGGGCTGCAGACCCATACGTATCCGGGCCTTGTTTTTAAGCCATGGCAATTGAAAGTCAGTGTAGAGCCAGCGCGTTTCCGTATTGATTCCATCACCAGAATAACTCCCCCCGACACTTCTCCCCATGGAGCCGGGTTTACCATATTCCAATCC
>DAOWIX010000170.1 GCA_030640695.1 Deltaproteobacteria bacterium
AAGCAAGGCTAAATCAGAGCCAGCCGCCAAAGTGACAGAACCCGCTGCGGGCATCAGCGATCCTGCTGCTAATGCCCCGGAAAAAGCCCAAGGAGATAGCTGATGTCTTACTGCACCCTGGCCGACATTCTCGACCAGATTGATGAACGGGCGCTGATCCAGCTCACCGATGATGCTAATGTCGGAGTCGTTGACCAGGGTGCGGTTAATAAAGCTATTGCCGATGCCGATGGTGAAATCGATGGCTACCTGGGCTCACGGCATACGGTGCCGCTTAATCCGATCCCGGCAATCATCAACAAACACTCTGTCGACATCTCGATCTACAATATCTATTCGCGCCGCAATTCCCCACCTGAACATCGGGAGACCAGGTACAAAAACTCGATTCGCTTTTTAGAACTTGTGGCGGCGGGCAAGGTCACTCTCGGCGCGAAAGACCCCGACCCGGTGCCAGCCAGTGAGGCCCCAAAAATAGAGAGCCCCGGCCGCATTTTCAGCCGTGATTCACTGCGAGGTTTACGATGACCTATCTAGAGCTTGAAGATGCTGTTCTTGCCCTTTTTGAGCCGCTTAAAGCTGAGCTTGGTTTGCGCACCCTCGCAAGCTACGGGGGTGAGTTTTCTCCCGATAGTTTTGGTGAGGTGGCGGTTAACTTTCCGGCTGTCTATGTCTACCTGGCTAATCTTAATAATTCTGGCCAGGGCCGGTTGGATAATCGGGAGCTGACCCTCACAATCTTTGTTGCCGCCCAGAACCTGCGAGGTGAAGAGAGTGCCCGGCGCGGTACTGATAATGCGATCGGCGTTTATGGTTTGCTCGAAGCGGTTCGCAACAAGCTTAACCGGGCGCTTTTGGGTGGTGGCCTGGTACGCTTAAAGAGGGAAACGGTCGTCGGATATTCAGCCCTCACCGGTCTCTGTGTGGCCCAGGCTGACTATAACTTGGGATTCCAGACGACTGGCTAAACCCGGAAAATTTGCACGATAAATGAGAAAAACAGAGGAGAACAATCATGTCTGAAAGTTTTTATGGATACGGCAACATCCTTTTCGATCGTCGCGATAGTAGCGGCAACCTGACAGGTTTGCGGGCGGTAGGCTCCTGCTCAAAAATGGAGCTCCAATCCAATTCCGAGATTATAGAACAGCAAGGCCGGGGGTTGGAGACTTTGGGAAAAACCATCGCTTCCGTGATCAAGCCTGGCAACGATACCTTTGCGGCAAGTCTCGACCAGGTTGATAAAGAGAATATGGCTATCGCTTTTTTGGGTCAAGTGGTTGCCGATAACCAGTCTTCAGGCTCGGTTGATGCGGGTAGTCCGCTGGCGTTAGTCGCCCATCTTGGCCGCCAGATTGAGATTGGCTATGAATCTTTGTCAACTGTCGTGGTCAAGGATGAGACCGACACTACAACCCATGTTCTGGGTACTGACTACAACCTCAATGCTGAGCTCGGCCTGCTCGAACCATTGGTCGGCGGCGGTATTGCCGAGGATGATGTTTTGCACTTAAGTTTTGATTATGCCGAGGTCAATCGCGACAAGAACGAAGCTGGCAGTAACACCTTGATCGAGGGTCGCTTAGTGCTTTTCGGGATTAACCTGGCCACCAATAAAAGGGTTAAAGTTGAGATTGACGATTTGCAGATTAAGCCATCATCAGTGATCGACTTTCTGGCCGATGAGTTTCTTCCTTTGGAGCTCGAAGGCACCTGTCGAGTGAGTGGAGGGAATCCACCGTTCGTTGTCTACGCCTACAATTAATCCTTAATCGGCGGCTTCGGCCGCCTGGAATAATGCCCATGCGAATAATTAAAGAGATTGAGATTAATGGCCGCCAGATAGTCATAAATGAGTTAACTGTCGAAGAGGTCACCACTCTGTTAGATGGCCTCGGCGGTAGCCTGCTCGGGATGATGTTTGATGGTCGTTTGCCGGTACCGGTTGTGGTTAAAGCAACCGGAGTTACCGAGGCTGAGTTGAAGGGTTGGTACCCCTCCGACGTTGAGAAATTATTAAGTGAGGTTGAAGCCGTAAACCCTCACTTTGCCCAGCTCTGCGCAAACATGGTCAAGTTCAAGGCCGGGCTCGACGCGATCCTGAAAAAGGTGCCACAAACCTCCGCAAAGCCTGCCGTTGGTTGATGCGGTCGCGGATCTGTTTAAACCCTTGGGAGTTGGGCTATTCCTACTTTTTAGAGCTTTGTAAAGAATGTCAAACACGTCGGAAATGAATTTAAAGCTGGTTCTTCAAGCCTATGACAAAGGCTTGAAGGCTGGTCTTGCCCAGACTCGTAAAGGGCTGGACGGGGTTGATAAGAGCAATAAAACGACGCAGAAGTCGTTTAAAGGGCTCTCGTCAAGCACTTCTGCGCTGACCGGCAACCTGAAAAATCTGGTCGCTGGCTATCTGAGTTTTCGTGCCGTCAGCGGAGTTTTTGACAAGGTTATTACCGGAGCCAGAGATGCCGAAACCGCTCAGTTCAAAATGGCTTCGAGTATCCAGGCCTCAAACCGTGAATTCAAAAATACCGGCAGCCTGGAAAGCTGGGAGGGAGCCGTCAAAAAGCTCTCCGGAGAAATCGTTATCTACTCTGAATCGGCGGTCAAGGGCGCGGTCAGTCGTACTATCGATATGACCAAGCGGCTCGGGCTTTCGGCAGATCAGATGCAGACGGTAATTAGCCGGACAGCGGATCTATCCGCAGGCAAGACCGATCTTGAAGGCGGGATTGAAAGGGTTACTGCGGCTTTGCGTGGTGAGGCTGAATCTTCGGAATATCTGGGTCTCACCCTGAATGAGAATTATGTCAAAGCCTGGCAGGCGGCGCACGATGCCCACGGCAAAGCCTGGAAGGATTTGACCGATCTCGAAAAAGCCCAGGTGCGCTATCAGGTGTTTCTGGAGCAGACCGTTGCCACTCAAGGGCGGGCATCGTCTTCGGCAGACACTTTTAACGGAGCCATGCAGCAGATCTCAGCTACGGTAGATAATGCGATCACCAATAATCAGGATATTACCGCTGCCCTGACCGAATTACAAGGGGTGCTGCAGGCCAATTCAACCGAGATTGGGGCTTTCGTCGCCGATGTCGTTTCCCTAGTTGGTAATATCATCTCCTGGACGACTGAAAACCGCGAGCTATTGCTTACTCTCGGCGAAGGGGCTGGGCTGCTATTTGTTGTTAGCAAGCTTTCCTCTGGAATCATGGCCTTAAGTGGAGCCGTTGGTGTCTTAAGAACAACAGCGTTTGCAAGTTGGTTGGGAGTTGTTGCAACCGGGGTTACTTCGGTTAATATTGCTATGGGACTTTGGCTTACCACGATGGCGGTTGGTGCTGTTGGTGCCATAGCCGCTGTGGTGGGTGCCGGAGTCGGCCTTTATAAACTTATATCCCTAAATGAAGAATTAAACGATGTTCGCGCCCAGGCGGCGGAACTTGCGGCAAAAGAAGTAGCGGCGGCCCAAGTCTACGCCGGGGCCAAGGATGTCGAAATAAAGTCGACTCAGGCCTTTATCGATCTTAAAACCAACGCCGAACAGCAAGCCTACGCCAATAGTCTGCAGCAAGCTCTGATCTACTACAACACCATGCTCGCAGCGGCGGAACAGGTTGATAATGGTACTCTGGAATCGACCATCAAAATGGCCGAATACCAGGCCCGGATCGATGAACTAATCGAAACAATGAGAAATCTCAAAGAGGTCTCACCCGATGTCGATTTTTTCGGCACCGTCCCGGCTGCGGAAAACGCTGCTGCAGCTGCCGGGGCCGTGGCTGACGAGATGGCCCTG
>DAOWIX010000144.1 GCA_030640695.1 Deltaproteobacteria bacterium
ATTTGCGGGTTAGCTGAATAGTTACAAAATAGTTTTATTAAAAGATTTAATTGCAAGATTAAACCTTAAACTAATCAAATGGAGGAAATCAGAATGAAGAAGAGAGATGAAAGAGGTTTTACGCTGATCGAGATGTTGTTGGTTATGGTCATTATGGGCATCATGCTGGCCGTTATCGTCCCCCGTGCCTGGCGCGCCAATATTGACTCTAAGTATACGCTGGTACGGCAGAATTGTACGGAACTGGTCGCTTTTTCCAGTAACTGGGCCGAACAGAGCCTGTTGGCGCAGGATGATGATTGTAATTGCTCGATGATCAACTATTATCTGACGTTGACCGGTGAGACGGCGCTTAATAGTGGCGGTTGTTGGATTGCCCAACCTGGTGGTAACTGGACAGGTGCGGTCAGTTTGAGGCCGATAGATCGAGAAATTGGTGGTGTAAATGCACTGCCTGAGGCTACAGTTAGTGATATTCTTGACCCCAGCAAACTCCCTCGTAATCCATTCAGTGGGGCAAGTGTTTTTGTTACGGCAAATAATCCACCTACAGCTGGTGGTCCGGTTCCGGGCGCCATCTGTTGTGTTGGTATCTCTGATGGTACTTTTCAGAGTTTTGCTCTGTTGTTTCAAGGTACTGATTCAACGACAACAACCCCAACCGCTGTTGGTGGTGGAACAATGCCTACGACATCCTTTTATGCTGGGCAAAGCGGTGCTAATTTAGCTGGTGTTCGTAACGGTGTCTTCATGGCCCGCTTGAACTAAGGAGGTTTTGCCTCTTACCAATTAACTTCTACGTAGAAAGGTCAAAAATTTTATTTTGAACCACAGAGTTCACTAAGAACACAGAGTTTCCGGCTGGAAAGCTTTTCTCTGTGGCCTCTGTGTTCTCTGTGGTGATTACAGGATTCTATTTTGCCTTTTTGGTTCCGGCTCAGCTGAGTTAGGTATGTGAATGACAGGTTCTAACAAATCTGGTTTTACTCTGATTGAACTTCTTCTCGTCGTCGTTATCATCGGCCTGATGCTGGTTGTGATTGTACCTCGGGCCTGGCGGGCTAATATTGATACCAAATATGCCTTGATTCGTCAAAATTGCAGTGAACTGGCCTCATTTGCCAACCAGTGGGCCGAGGAGCAGATTGAAGCCTCGGTTGAGAAATACACATTGGCGACCAAATTTCATTATCTCTACACTCTGGCCGATAGTAACGGATCTGTGGCAATTTCGCCGACACTACCGATGTCGGAATGGATCGCTCGACAAAGCCATGCTAATAACTGGACCGAAAGCAATGCGCTGGCCGATATCCCGGGACGCTGCAGCGGTGATAGCAGTTCTGCAACGGCTAATGATCCGCCGGAATGCAGTGTTGAAGCGATAATTGCCCCGGAAAAACTGCCTCGCAATCCTTTTAACGGGGCCCAAGTTTTTGTCGAGGCCAATGATCCTGAAACTTCCGGTTTTGTGACCCCGGGAGCGATCGCCTTCGGCTGTGCCAACGATCCTGTCGGAGGCAATAATTTTGCCTATTTTGCCTTTGTTTTTCAGGGTACTGATGCCTTATCTATCAATCTCGGCCTCAACGATACCGATACCGTTTATGCCGGGCAGGAGTCTCGAACTATTACCGGATTGCGCAACGGTGTATTTGCTGCCAGACTCGGGCGGCGATAAAAGAGAGACGTGGTTTCTAACTCTGACAGGTTCGCCGGATTTGTGTTTATTTGTATTCATTTGTGGTTCTTTTTTTTTAACCACAGATGGACACAGATCTACACAAATATCAGATGATTGTCTGAATGGTTTATAATGGTGGTTGGTAATTGTGGCGGACAGTTCTCATCGACAAAGATTTACAGGGTTCCTCCCCAATTCAGGTTTTTCCCTGCTCGAATTTTTGCTGGTGCTGGTCCTGATCGGCTTTCTGCTGGCGGTTATCCTGCCGCGCTTTCAGCGGGCGACGACGGCTTCACGTTTTGCTGAGGTGCGTCATCAGGCGACTGAAATCTCAAGTTTTATCAATCAGTGGACTGACGATCAGGTGCGAGCTCAGCTTAGCGATACCTCTTTTCTCCCGAAAGACTTCCTCATGGAGAAAATTTCAACGGCAAATAACAATTTTAGAAGCGAACCTTTGCACCGCCGCTATACCGGCAGTGACAATTTCAATGGCGTCGAGATGCTCATCTCACCCGACGATATCCCCCGTAACCCCTTTAACCAGGCCTCTTTTTTAAACCCCGTAAATGATGATCGCAAGATTATTCCGAGTCTCAATCCCGGTCTCATCTATCTGACTTCATTCCGGGAAACAAAACGTCCCGGCGGTGACCGGGGCTTACGTTTTTTCTATCTTGTTTTTACCGGCACCGATTCTGACTTGCGTGATTCCCAGCTTGGTTCCTGGTACGGAGGAATGGATGATGAGGTAGAGTCCGGTATTCGCCGGGGGGTCCTCGTCAACCGCTATCCCGATACTCCGTATCGACCATCAAGGGTGCGCGATGAACGTTGGCGATAGTTGTCCACAATAGGTAAAGTTGTAGCTTTCGAAAATCTAATTATCCTCTTTTCCCCGCCACGACCCTTTCCTGCTCTCTGTTCCAGTAGTACTCCTGCCCCAGGGGGTCGCTAGGGATCTTTTCGATCAGGCCGCTTTTCAGTAACTCTTCTATACTTTCTATCTTCCGCTTTTTTTCTCCAGCAAATCTTTCCGCCGCATCCTGGAGTTGAGCGAGATGCTTTAACCTGGCAGCTCTTTTTTCGTAAAGAATCTTGACACTTCCCGGGGGCTGGTTGCGAGCCATTCTGCTCATCAAGGCTTGAGCCTGGTGATAGGCACCTTGATGGTTTAGGGTTTTTAAGAGGAGGGCGAAAAAACTTTTGGGTGCATCCGGTTTCTCCGCGGCCAGAAGCAGGTAGTGACTGGCGGTGATGTAATCGTTCTGATAGAGGTAGAAATCGTAGCCGAGCCAGAAAGGGAGTTCCCAGCTTTCGGGAAAGCTCTTAATGCCTCGTTCGAGAATGGGGCGGGCCAGAAGGATATCATCAAAATCCTGGATCAGGCCCATGCCGGAGAAGAGGTAGGCGTTGTAATAGCGCGGATCGAGTCGGGTGACGCGATCCATTATCGCATATTTCCAGGGGCTGTCGAGGGCGAAATCGAGCGGTTTCCAGACCAGACTGCCGGTATGCTGGATCGCCCTGATAAAGAGGATGTCGGCTAAAAGGCCGCGGTGGTCGAGGCTCAAATAATCAAGGGCGCTCGCTGCCGGGGGTTCAAGGCGCAGATCGTCCCGGAGTGGATTTTTGTACCAGGTTTGGGAACTGTAGTTGCTGCCGACGGCCGTCAGGTAGAAGAAAAAGGCCAGGAGAAGAACTCTTTTCATGGCAATTTAAAGATCCCGGTTTTTGAGGCTGGCACCCGCAAAGGTTAACAGGGCCGCAAGATATGAAAACCAGTAGAGGAGAGCAAGGAGTACTCTATTCAAAGGGAGTGGTTCCTGATGGATGATCTCTAAGCGAAAATCGAAAAGATCAAAATTGGGGAGCAGGTAAGAGATGATTTTAACACTTTGTAAATGTAGGGGAGAACCAAAACGTCCCAAAGCGATAAAACTTTCAACCGCTTCAGTCATGGAGTGGCCGATAATAAAGATGCCGATAACCATAATGGCATTCAAAGTGAAGCTGATACCTAAGGCGTAGAAGAGGAAAGCGACGCCACCGAGCAGGGTAAACTCACAGATATTCCAGAGAACTGCCCAAGCCAGGCCGAAAGCCGGTACGCCACCAAAGAGCAGGGTCAGCAGGAAAAGAGCGCTGCCGCTGATCAGGCTGAAGATAATAATGATCATGGCGGTACCAAGGAAACGACCAAGGATGTAGGAGGGGCGGGGAACTCGGTTTAAAAGGACATAGAGTTCATTACGTTCCTCTTCCCTATAGAGAGAGAAGGCGCCAAAGAGGATAGTGACGAGCAGGCAGATCAGAGCCATGCCGGCCATGCCGCTATTTTGAATAACGCGGGCTGTATCACCGAGCGAAAGGGTGCTTAAATAAGCGGAAAAGCCAAGCAGAAAGAGGAGGAAAAAGAGTAGGCCGATAAAGACCCGGTCTCTAACACTCTCGATCATGGTGGTTTTGGCGATGGTTATGATATGGCGCATTTGACCTCTTTTTTGAAACCTTCATCAAGATTGTCGACTTGGTGTTTAACCAGAAAATCATCGACTTTTCCTAAGAAACGCAAGTTTCCGCCGATAATAATTCCGATACGGTCGCATAGACGCTCGACTTCGGCCAGGATGTGCGAGCAGAAGAGGATGGTTTTGCCCTCCCTTTTGAGAGCTAGAAGGAGATCGATAACCTCACTTTTGCCGATTGGATCGAGTCCCGAGGTGGGTTCGTCGAGGATCATCAATTCGGGGTTGCCGGCGATGGCCTGGGCAATACCGATCCTTTGTCCCATCCCCTTTGAAAGCCGGGAGATGCGGCGCTTGGCAAATGGTGCCATGCCGACCTGGCTGAGCAGGGCCGAGATCTTTGCCGCAGTTTCACTTCTGCTTAATCTTATGGTTGACGCTCTTGCGAGGTTATACTGCATCTTGATATATTCGTCGACTGTCAGGTTGGGGTTAGGGCGGAAACTCTCTGGAAGGTAGCCGAAACGGGGTCGGGACTCAGCCGCTTTAAGCTCCTCCTGATTGAAGATGATTCGGCCTTGGCTGGGCTTTATAAACCCCATGATGAGTTTGACGGCAGTCGTCTTGCCGGCACCGTTAGGGCCTAAGATGCCGATAATTTCACCCCTCTCAATATCCAGAGAGAGATCGGTCAGGGCTTTAACATCTCCATCCCGACTACGGTAGGTTTTGCTTAAATTACTGACCGAAAGGATGGTATCCGGTTTGTTAATGATTTGCTGCATATTATTTAGTGAATCCTTAATAAATTGTAACTATTCAGGTGCCCACAGTTTAAGAGTTAAGTTGCAGAGGATAGCGGTGAACATTGCTTCGCCCTGCTTTGCAGGGGGACACAGCTCAGACCGGCTCGGGCTAAAGCCCTGCCTCAGAGCAATGTCCCCGCATCAAGACAATTTGAAGACGGTACCTGAATAGTTACAATAAATTTAACGCAAAATGGTAGGCAGTGTTAACAACCTTTCTGTGTATAAAAAAGTTTGTTGACAGTTGTCAGTTGCCAATGCTTTTTATACCGCCCACTGATTACTTGATCGGGACGAAAAATTTGGCGCTTATCTTCCATTTGCAGGGCTCCTCTCCTTGCTGGGTGCGGCTCAGAAAGAGGGCTTTGTAGCCCCTGTCTTGGTATTGCTTACTTTGGTAATTCTGGAAAAAAAAGGCCATTGCCAGATTCGGGTTAATGGGGTCTGTAAGGCAGAGGGGCTCACTCAGTTTTAGTTTCAATGACTCGGTTTTCTGAAAGAGTTGCGCCTTAATCTTTTTGAGTCTCTTTTTTTCAAAGGTCAAAGGCTTAAGTCTTCCGGGTTCATAGATGGTCATTACAGGGGCGTAAAAGGTCATGAACTTATCGAGATCCTGGTTGCGCCAAGCCGTCGCCCACTCTTTGATGGTCTGGCTGAGTTGCTCTCCGGTTTGATTGTCTGCTTCATTTTTAAATATAGCAGGCTGGGTGCCCATAGTTGACCTGCCTGGCAGGATAATGAGGGGTACGACCGGCATTTCGGTTTCTGAGAAAAAAATGTTCCAGTTATCCGGCAATTGCAGTTGCTCGCCGTAAAGGAAGTTTAAAGGGTTAAAGAGAAATGGTTTGGTCTGGTTCAAGCCCACGACCAAGAGTCCGGAACGTAAGCCTGCGGGTAGAGGAAGCTGGTTAGTGATTGCAGGAGTTGAGTTGTTATCCTCTTTAAGCCAGAGGTCGGCCAGAAGCTCTCCCTCACTGGCGACCAGGAGAGGGGCTTTAAGCGGAAACCCAATTAGGGCTGCAGGTAGAGTTTTTGTCGTTGGAAGTTTTAACGTCGGGTCTCTGTCTTCATTTGTTGACTGCAGAGAGAGTGGTGCCGGGGAAGAGGTCACATGGGCTTTCCCGGAACTTAATGCCTCATTTTCTGGGGTTGGTTTCGGGTTCTCCAGTTCAACCTCTAAGGTTTTCTCTGCGGTTTTACTTGCAGGGGTTGTAAGCAGTTCTTTTTTGCTCTCTTCTGAATGGGCCGGTGCGGGAGGTGAAACTCTATTTTCAGTCATTAGAGTTTGATTTTTCTTTGCTGCAACCACTGTTGGTGTAGTTTTGGTTTTGCTGGCGGTCGATGTTGTCGGCAGAAAATATCCCCTTATTTGCGGGCTCTGATAGGAGATGTAAGTGGTTGCTGCGATGATCAGAAGAAGGGCAATCAGGAGACCGTTTCGCCGAGATAAGTTGTTTTTTTCGTTGTTTTGCGGGTTTGAGACTGCGTGTTCTCCCTTGATGCTGATAATTGCGTTATTGTAATGATTTTTGCTGATCTGTGTTTGACCATCGATGTAGGCAGCCATCAAGGTTCTTTCGCAGATAATATTGATCAGGCGCGGTGTGCCCTGACTGAACTTGTAGATCAAATCGATGATTTCAGGGGTGAAAATGGCTGGTTTGCAGGGGGCAGCGATCTTCAGGCGATGGTCGATATAGGTCGCGGACTCTTGCCGGTTGAAGGGCATCAGGCAGTAGCGGATCGTGATCCTCTGGCTCAATTGTCGCAGGCTTGCATCTTCGATCTTCTTTTCCAGTTCTCTCTGGCCAACTAGAAAAATCTGTAAAAGTTTCTGTTTGTCAGTCTCGAGATTGGAGAGCAGGCGTAACTCCTCAATAGTTTCAAGGGGTAGGTTCTGGGCTTCATCAATAATGATGACGGCTTTGCAGCCCTCTTCGGCTTTTAATAGAAGAAAGTCGCGAAAGAGGCGGATTAGTTGATCTTTGGGGCGGTTGAAAATATCTTGATCATTATTGGTAATAGCGAAATCATCAAGAATTACCCGTAATAGATCTTGGGGAGAGAGGTTGGGGTTGAGAATCAAGGCGGTTTTGACATCGTCGCCGAGCTCTTTGAGTAAGGTTCGTAAAAGCAGGGTTTTGCCGGTACCGGGATCGCCGGTGATCTGAATGAAGCCTTCTCCGGCCCGGACACTGTAGAGCAGAGTCTGCAGGGCTTCCTGGTGGGTGTAGCTGGGGAAAAAAAATTGGGGATCAGGAGTTAACCGAAAAGGAGCATCTTGAAAACCAAAAAAAGAGAGGTAATCCACTGTTAACTCCTAGTTGTTAAGTTGACTTCTTTATAGATTTTTTCGGTTTGATTAAATACCTTATGCCAGCCGGTTTCATCAAGAGTTTTCTGCAAGTTGTGACAGCAGATAAATTGTTGTTCTTTGACCCTCTCAAGTTGCTTTTTAAGAGCTATCTCAAGATTATTAAGAAATGGTTTTTCATCTTCTTTTTCGAGAGTATCCGGCCCGGTTAATGGGGGTTGGGGGAGACAGTTAACCAACCTTTCAGTTATGGCTTGTTCACTAACCAGTTCACGAATGCCGGGGAGGTCGGTAACCACAACCCGGCAGTCACAAGCCAGGGCCTCAAGTAGAACCAGCGGTAAACCTTCATAAAAAGAGGGCAGAACCATAATGTGGGCCCGTTGAAAATGAGCCGCGAGTTCCGGTTGCGAAAGGGCTCCAAGAAGCTGCACCCTGTTATCGCTTGCTGCAGCAATTCGGATCTCTTCGGCTTCAGAACCGTTGCCACTGCCGGCCAACCAGAGAACCGACTCTTCTTTAATTTTCGCGAAGGCCTTAAGGAGCCAGGGGACACCTTTGGCCCGGCTCAATTTGCCGGCATAAATGATCGTCGGTATCTCCTCCTTGGCGCAGAAACTGCGGCAGAAGAGATCCTGGCGGTAGCCGGTTCCGGTGACCACGACTCGGCCTGCCGGAAAGCCAAATTGGGTGATTACCTGGCGGCGCTGGTCATGGTTTAAGACCATGACTCTATCAACCTGGCGAACCCCGTGGATAACTTTTTCGGCAAACTGTTGCGCCAGTTGGAGCTGGCGCAATTCGGTACCGTGGACTGAGGTGACGACCGGAATTTTGGGGAAAAGTTTTTTAACCAGGGCCGTCATGATCCAGAGATGGTGGGTATGGATAATGTCGGGAGTGAAGTTGTTTACGGCGTCGTATAAGGTTTTTCTGAACGCCTCTTCATATTGTTCCAGTTGCAGAGGTGTGAAACTGGAGAAACGGGTACTCGGGTAGGGCATGACATCACTCATGCCAGCGACCGGAAAAGGGAGTGTCGGACTTTCAAAGTAGACAGGAAAAATGTTTTCAGTGGCTATTTCAAGCCCTGCTTCAGCCAACTCCATAGCCGCAGGTAGACCGCAAACGACCGCCTGTTCAAGCCCATTCTCAGCCGCTTCCCGGACGATGGCTTGCAGGTAGACACCGCTACCGGTTTTTCCGGGGATCTGCGATAAACAGTGAAGAATGCGCATTGCCGACTTACTCCTGAAAGTTCGTCTTAAAAAACAAGTTTTTTTACCACAAAGACACGAAGAGCACGAAG
>DAOWIX010000081.1 GCA_030640695.1 Deltaproteobacteria bacterium
ACTGAGAGGGCAAACAATTTAGGGGATTTTTACCAACGCCATCCCGACCTTGAGGCCATTGCCTTTAACGGGCGCAAGGCCCGCCACTCGTTTACACGCCATATCCTACGACACGATAGAAAGCTCTGGCAGAACCTTGCCCTGATTGACCTACCCTCAAGCAGTCCAGCCCACGCCGCCCTGCACCCGACGGAAAAATTTAAGCTTTGGCAAAAAAATCTGGCTCCATTCCTAACTCTCACGTGAATGTCTCAAACACTCAAGGCAACCTCAACAATGTAAAGATTAGAGATAAGTATTCGGCTTTTCTTAAATGTTGTAACGTCAGGCTCCGTTCTCTTTTCGTAGCGCCTGTCGAGAGGCTTTCGCACTGCGATTTGTAATTCTCTGCAATTTCCGCTATATTGCGCTTTATGAAAAAGCGAGAACGCCTCACAACAACCTCTTCAAAAAGCTCCGCTTCCTCTTTCCGCGCCGCTGCGGCGCTGATCTTTATACTACTTATCTTTCTGTCAGGCTGCGATTTTCTCAACCTGAATGAGCTGTTTAAACCTCTCACTCTCAAAACCGGCACTTTGACCATTGTAACCCGTAACATTCCGACCGCTTACTATCATGGCCCGGAAGGAGAGATGGGATTCGAATACAACATGGCGCGTGCCTTGGCCCAAGATCTTGGACTTAAACTTGAAATTCTGGTTGTCGACTCAATCAGTGAAATGCTGACCGCTATAGCCGAAGGTAGAGCGGATATTGCCGCCGGTGGCCTGACCCGAACCCCGGAAAGAGAGAGACGCTTTATCTTTGGACCCGATTATTTTACGGTCCAGCAACAACTGGTCTACCGAAAAAATGGCCCTCATCCCCTAAATATTGAAGAGCTGAAAAATTTTGAGCTAGTCGTTCTGGCCCGCAGCAGCTATGAAGAACGCCTGCTTGAACTTAAACAGCAGTGGCCACAACTCAAATGGCGGGCCACCGATGAATTCAGCACCGACCAGCTCCTTAAAAAGGTCTGGCTTAAAGAGCTGCCCTGCACGGTCGCCGACTCCAACATTCTTGCGGTCAACCGCCGCTATTATCCCGAGCTTGAGATCGCATTTCCGATCAGCGACAAACAACCCCTAGCCTGGCTCCTCAACTCTAAGCACCGCAAATTGCAGAAGAAACTGCATAAATGGTTTAAAAAATTTAAAAAAGAGGGCAATCTTGATACCCTCATCGAGAGTCACTACGGACACGTCACAAACTTTGACTATGTCGACGTTAAGATTTTTTTACGCCGCATCAAAACCCTGCTCCCCACCTACCAACCCCTCTTTGAAAAGTACGGACAAAAATTTGATCTCCCCTGGACCTTGCTGGCCGCCAAAGCCTACCAGGAGTCTCACTGGAATCCTCTGGCGACCAGCTCCACCGGAGTCCGCGGCATCATGATGCTGACTAAAATGACAGCCAGCCAACTCGGAATCAAAGACCGCCTGTCAGTTAATGAAAGTATCGGTGGGGGAGCCCGCTATTTCCGCCAGCTCCTTGACCGGGTTCCCGAATCTTACCCGGAAAACGATCGCCGCAACGTCGCAATGGCAGCCTACAATGTCGGCATGGGCCATATTTATGACGCCCGCCAACTGGCCCGATCATTAAAGAAGAACCCCGACCGCTGGTCAACCTTGAAAGAGACATTACCGCTCTTAAGCCAAAAAAAGTACTATAAAAATTTGAAGCACGGCTATGCCCGTGGCCATGAACCGGTGAGTTATGTCGAAAGAATCAATAATTACCGGAATATTCTGGAGAAAAAATTAGGGCTTTTAGATAGAGATCATTTTTCATATGACCCGTTACTTATCAGCCACACAGGAGAGCTGTAAATCACAAAAAAGGTAGTACCCCATATTTACTTCCGCACACAAATATTGTACAGGCTGACTATGCAACCACCCCTACATTACTAATGTTATGAGGCAGGCTATAGCTATGGACTGGCAAATCATTTTTAACGCTATTAGTGACCCGGCGATGATTCTCGACCTTAATCATCGCATTCTTGAGGCCAATGAAAAAACCAGCGCTATAACCGGGATTTCGTCCACCGAAATCACCGGCCGCCTCTGCCATGAGCTATTTCACGGTCAACCAGCCCCGCCAACGGGGTGTCCCTTCAAAACTCTGTTGACCACTAAAAAACCTCAAAGCTACGCCATTGCCATAGAGACTCTCGACAAGGTTTATATGGTTTCTATCTCCCCGCTTTTCGATGCCGCCGGAAAAATAGAGAAGGTTCTTCATATCGCCCGCGACATCACCGAACAGCGGCAGGCGGAAACTGCATTACAAGAGAGTGAAAAGCGTTTTCGGGTTCTTATCGAGCAACTCCCGGCTATTATCTATACTGCTGAAATTAATAGCAACAGCACGACAACCTATATAAGCCCTCAAGTTTATGACATTCTGGGCTTCACCCCGAAAGAGTGCCTGAAAAATCCCGATCTTTGGGAACAACAACTGCACCCCGATGATCGCAACCGGGTTCTCTTGGAAGTTGCAAATAGCCATAAAAGCGGCGAACCCTTCTTCTCTCAATATCGGATGCTGAACAAATCGGGCCGGGAGGTCTGGTTTAAGGATCGCGCGATTATTGTCAAAGGCGATGCCGGAAAGCCCTCACATCTACAAGGTCTCATGCTTGACCGCACCCAACAGATACTGGCCGATCAAAAAGCTGCTCAAAGTGAAAGAAAATTTCGCGCCATGATGGAGGCGATGAGTGACCCCGTCTATATCTGTTCGGCTGAATATCGCGTCGAATACATGAATCCGGCAATAATCAAGATGGTGGGCCGCGATGCTACGGGTGAATTCTGCTACAAAGCCCTCTATGATTTTGAGAAGCCCTGTCCATGGTGCGAAAAAGGGGATGCTCTTAACGGCCACAAGTTTGAAACGGAAATCACCAACCCCAAAGACCAACGCACCTATCTGGTCACCTCTTCACTGCTGCAAAATGATGACAATTCCGTCTCAAACATGATTGTTTTTCGCGATACGACTGAAAAAGAGCGCCTCGCAAAAGAGCTTTTGAAAATCAGGAAACTGGAATCAATCGGGGTTCTGGCCGGAGGCATCGCCCATGATTTCAACAATATCCTGGCAGCCATCCTCGGCAACCTCTCCCTGGCATTGGAATTATCGGAATCAGGTGATGAAATCTATGAACTCCTCAAGGAGTCTGAAAAAGCCTCACTCCGGGCCAAAACCCTGACCCTGCAGCTTCTAACCTTTGCTACAGGAGGTGATCCGATCAAAAAAATCACCTCAATAGAAGAGGTTCTCAGGGATTCGGCCATTTTCGCCCTGCGGGACAAGAAGATTCGCTGTAATTTTTCCTTTGCCGAAAAACTTAAAACCGTGGCCATAGATAACGGACAGATCAGCCAGGTTATTCAGAACCTCCTCATCAATGCCTCACAAGCTATGCCGAACGGCGGTTTGGTGATAATCGAGGGCCGTAACTGCGATGGCCACATAAATCCCTATACCGGCCAAAGCAAAGATTACATCGAAATCAAAGTCAAGGATCAAGGTATCGGTATTCCCCGGGAACTGCTCGAACAAATTTTTGACCCCTATTTCACCACCAAACAGCAGGGCAGCGGTCTCGGTCTGGCAATTGCCCACTCGATTATCGCCAAGCATGACGGCCATATTAAAGTTGACTCCGAACCCGGGCAAGGGACTGAATTTTCGATCTACCTGCCAGTCTGCAAAGAGAGCTCTGCGACAGCCGATGCGGTTGCAGAGCCAACCTTAAAGAGGATACCAAAACGCATCATGATTATGGATGATGAGAAGATGATTCGAACTCTGGTGGTCAGGATATTGTCCCGCAAAGGTTACGAGGTAGTCGAGGCCACAGATGGTAGTGAAGCTATCAAACTCTACCAGGAGGCAGGAAAGAGTAATAAGCCGATTGATCTGGTAATTATGGATCTGACCATCCCCGGCGGTATGGGCGGGGCTGATACAATCGGCAAAATTCTCGAGCTTGACCCGCAAGCCCGGGCCATGATCAGTAGCGGCTACGCCAATGATCCGGTCATGGCCAACTATCAAAAATATGGATTTATGGCCGCCCTCAGCAAACCCTTCCAAATACGAGAACTGGTTGCAACGATGGATGAGGTTTTCAATCAGTAGATTCTGGCAGTAGATTCTAGAGAAAAGCCGTTATTGTCGACGCTCATAACCATATAACGTTCTTGACTGATATCGATATGGATCAACTTTCCCTGTTCCCGGGTAAGAAAGCGGTTCAAGACATATAGCGGCAAGGTTTCGTAATAGGCACACGACACCTCGTAAAGGTAACGCTTGCAGCTTTTGTTTAGCGCCATAACCTCTACCACTTCGTCATCAGAGAAACGGCTTGAAAAAGCCAGAAAGGTTCCCGCTTCTACAGACGACAAGAGTCGATGTAACTGCACTTTATCCAGGGCTTTGGGTTCCATCGCAAATGAGGCAATCGCGCCTTTGACCTCACCATCAATCAACATCCAGTTGCTCCCCTCACCCAAAACAGTCGTTTCGTCGACCCCTAAAAGTTTCCTGGCCAACTCCGGCTTTGGAATCCACTCATCAACGCCGCCGACAAGTATCGCTTTTTCTCTCCTTAAGTTTATATCGTTTTGGGCCAGGAGCATGGTCATCTGAACCGGAAAATGGTGGTCTTGTAAAAAAAGATTCTTACCGTTGAGTCCAAGATGACTGACCACATAGAAACCGGCCGTATTACTCGAAAGATTGACAAAATCGACCGGCTTTGAGAGCCTCTTCTCAAAATAACGCTGCCGACGCACCCGGTCGAAGACCATCATATCGCCTTGCCCCGAAGTCATATAAAGCGCTGTCTGAGAAGCTGGTTCTGACTCGGCTACGGCTTTATGGGCCCCAATAATTGCCAGCTGGATAAAGTGATCGATTCTGCGATAGAGCTTTCCGCTTAAGGCTTTAAGTTCACTCTTTAGATCGGTGGGTTGATTGTCAGGAATGGTGTTATGGATGCCAATAGCGTGGATATAGATCATCGGGCCGTTTTCTCAATCACGAATGATGTGTTGTTGCCGCCGAAACCGAAATAGTTGAGCATGAAATGCCCTGAAGTTACCGGCATAATTTGACTAAGCGGCGCACTGGAAAACTCGCTATCGAGAGTTTCGAAATTGATCGATGCCGGGATGAATCCGGCATCGACACTCTCCATCAGCAACAAAAGCTCTGCCACCCCGCAACCACCAAGCGTATGGCCGATGTAGGGTTTCAAGGAGAGATACGGCGGCAAAACCTTAAAAATCTGTGCCATCCCGCGCATCTCGGCCTGGTCATTGAGGTCACTGGCCGTACCATGCGCTTTGACCGCAGTGATTACCTCCGGCTCGATCTCGGCGTCTTCCAAGGCTTCACGCATCACCTCTGCAAGCCCCTCACCACTGGGATTGGCACCGGTCACACTAAAAGTTTCGCAGCTACTTTTTCCGCCAAGATAGTGCCAGGAGGACGACATAATATCGTCCCGACTAAGTAGGACGGCACTGACTGCCTCTCCTAGAACAATGCCGTTGCGATTCTTATCAAAGGGGCGAATCGCTTCTGAGGAGAGCAGTTGCATCATCGCAAACCCTTCGAGGGTCGTCGGTGAGTAGAGTTCCAAGCCTAAGACCAGTGCGTAATCAATAATAGCCCCTTCCAACATCGAAGCCGCACTCATCAGAGCATTGGCACTGGAGGTGCACGCGGTGTTATAGGTTGAAGAGGGGCCATCAAAGCCAAAACGTTGCATCAGGCTCTCTAAATAATTACCGCCACCCACACGTTGACGTTTACATCTCTTAACAAAATCATCATCGACACTCTCCTCAATCGGCCACGCCAGAGAGTAGTCAATCGAAGAGGAGCCCAAAAAGAGCCCAACCTTGGCAAGCGAAGCTGGTTTAAGATTGAGTTTTCCCAGTAAACCGTTGACAACCCGGTCAAGATAACCATCGACAATCGTGGGGTAGCTGAGACGAGGGGTCTCGTCAATACGGTAGTAAGGGTAGGTTACATCAGCACCACCAACATTAACTGATATCGTTTCAATCTTCGGCCTACCCGTGCGCAGGGCGTTAATTCTTGCAGAGGCATCTCCCAAGGCGCACAATAATTCACCGCCGACAATTGTAATCATTATTTTACTCTTAGTGGTCAGTGGTTAGGGGTCAGTCGCCGTAAATATTCGGCATTGAGTCGGCTTTGTTCTCTTTTCTCCGCTCTTTGGTCTCCGGCTTGGTCATTTCAAGGGGTTACGACCGGGGGAAGGCCGCCCCCTCCCGGTTCTATCGCTCCCTACGGTCGCGCCAGCCCGGGGCATCCCCCAATCATAACCCCATGAAATAACGAAAGCCTCTCGACAGGCGCTACGAAAAGAGAACAAAGCCTTACGCTGCAACATTTAAGTAAAGCCGAATATATAGCAGTCGCCAGTAAACCCCTAAAAACTGACGACTGACCACTGGCCACTGACATTTAACCCGGCTGAATAAAATCTGCCAATTCATTGATTGTGGTGACGTGCCGACGAAAGGCTTTACTATCCGGCAGACGGATTCCGAACTGGATCTGCAGGCCCATTAAAACCTGCAAGGCATCGAGTGAATCGAGTTCGAGACCGCTCGCATCAGAAAAAAGCTGGACGTCGTCATTAATATCTTCGGGCGCGACCTCATCTTTCTCACACTCTTCAATGATCATCTCTTTCAGGCGCAATTTCAGCGCGTCATCTAAAGAACCTTTCATATTCCTCTTCTTATTTTGTGACTAAACACGATCCCGGCAACCAGCAGCAAACCTGCACCGAAACCAGCCAGCGCCAAAAACTCTGTGATTACCGCTTCAGGGCCGAGACCGCGCAAAAGTATATCGAGAAAACCTTCGAGTCCCCATGACATCGGGGAGAGGTTGGCAAACTCCTGCATCGCTTGAGGCATATAGAATTTCGGCACCATAATCCCACCGATCGCCCCCAACAAAATGTTAATAATTCCGCCAACCGTCGTCGCTTGCTCCACGGTTGCAGCCGTAACCGCGATCAAGATTGAAGTTCCGACAGCCGCCAGACTGAGCCCCAATGACACCAGAACCAAGCCAGCAAGCGAATCACCCAGAGTCAAAGCGTCGGCCCCAAAAAGCGGAACGATGAAGATCCCGACCACAATCATCAACCAGACCTGTATCTGGTTAATGACTATATATGGTACTATTTTACCAGCAAAGAGAGCCGGCACCGAGATATTCATCGCACTTAAACGCATCAGGGTATTCTGCCGGCGTTCATTGATAAAGATCGTCGACATCGGGATGATGATAAAAAACATCCCGAAGACAATCCACGACGGCACACTTTGCTGAGTCGAGGTCGGTTTTTCGTCGGCTTGCATGGCGTCAAAGCGAACCTTGACTATATCTTCACCATTAAAATCGAGCGCTTCAAGCTGGCTGATGGCCACATCAGGTAAAAAGGGGCTAAGTTCGGCTTTCATCTTTTCGAAACGCAGCTGCATTACTGAGGTCACAACTTCTGACTTAAATAGAGTCAGCATCTCCGGCCTGACATCAGCAGCGGCAGAGAGCAAAAGCAGATCCCCAACAGGTTCCTCTAGCGCATAGTTTTCGGCAAAACCTTTGGGAATCGTCAGAACAAAGTGCAGATCTCCAGACAAAGCCATCTTGCAATCTGCATCATCTACAATCGTCACAGGCCGCTCCTGCATCACCCTGTTTTCAGCTAAAAACGTCCTTATTTTCGCACTCTGGGCACTTTGATCGAGATCAACTACAGCATATTTCAGCAATGCCCGTTCACTGTCAAAAGTCTCCTTAAGCGCCAGCGACATAATCAGAATAAAGATCGCAGGCATAATAAAGAGTGCGGCCAACGCATGTTTGTCACGCAAAACCAGAATAAACTCTTTGATCAGCATCGCCTTAAACATCGCTTACCCCAGATGAAGTTAAACGAATAAAAAGAGCTTCAAGGTTTGTAGTGCCGTAGCTAATCTGTTTAATGGCAACGCTCTCGGCTTCCAAAGCGTTAAGCAGCATCCCCATTTTTGCACTGTTCTGACGGTGCATCACCAGGGTCACCGCATTGATCACTTCCACATCTTCATATCTTTGAGCAAGTCCCAGCAGCTGAGTTTCATCTGCATGCAGAAGTTCAATAACAACCGAATCGGCTCTCTCCTCTTGCAACAGGGTTTCAAGCAACCCCTGACGAATGATCCGGCCTCGATCAATGATAGCGACCTCATCACAGATCTTCTCAATCTCGGGCATGTAATGGGAGGTATAGATGACGGTCTTGGCATCGTTTTTAAACGAACGGATGGTTTCGAGAATCTCGTTACGGCCGTCGGGGTCGATGCCGACGGTGGGTTCGTCAAAATAGAGAAGTTCAGGGTTGTTGAGGAGTCCGATAGCGATATTGAGCCGCCGTTTCTGCCCTCCTGAAAGTGTAGCCGCTTTTTGCTCTAGCATCGGCTGGAGCCGATTGACGGAGATCGCATAATCGAGATTGTGCCGTAGCGTCGCCCCGGTAATCTTTTGAATCCCGGCAAAAAAACGCAAGTTTTCGATTACGCTTAAATTTTCATAGAGCGCCAGAGACTGGGGAATAAAGGCCGTGCGTTGGCGAATCGCTGTAATCTCTTTGGACAATGGCAATCCAAAAACCTCGATCTCCCCCTCTTGAAAACTGGTCAACCCATTAAGAATCGAGACCAGTGTCGTTTTTCCGGCGCCGTTGGGGCCAAGCAGACCGAAGATAACACCTTTACCGACCTCCAGATCGAGGTGATCGAGGGCGAGAAGGTCATCGTAACGTTTGATGAGGTTTTTTATAGAAATCATGCTTAAACCAAGTCGTCAGTGGTCAGTTGTCAGCCGTCAGTAAAAAAACACTGGTTACTGACCACTGACGACTGACAACTGCCTTACAAGAGTTTTCGGTAAACTTCTGCTTCAGCATCAGCGACGCTTTCAAGTTTGCTTTGCAAAGCGGCAAAATCTA
>DAOWIX010000164.1 GCA_030640695.1 Deltaproteobacteria bacterium
GATCTCTTTGATCTCGCTTCCGGCTTTGGCGTCACCTATGAAAATGTCGGATATGTCCTGGGTAGCGGCTTAAGCCTGCCAACCCCCTATTACAACGACATCATGAAGAAGTTTTTCGGGCCCAAACTTCTGAGCAACAAAGCCCACGAAGCGATCCCGATAGGAGCCTTGCGTTACTTAAGAAAAGGCGGGCTCCAGGCCACTATCAAGGCCAATTATGCGATCCGCAGCCGGACTGCCAAAGGCGATGGCTACCGCTACGACATCATCGTCCCTAAAGGCACCCCCTATCCGACCCAACACGGCATCACCAGCATCGTTGCTAACGGTTTTTTTGCCGGCCAACTTGAAGTGGAGCTTGACATCTTCCGTATGGATCGTCCCGAAAGCAGTAGTGACCGAGAGATTGTCGTCGATGATACCGGACGCATGCAACTCGAAGAGAACTTGGGCGATGAGCAACAATCATTCATCAATGAGGCGCGCCCGGAGATCATCCCTCTCGATCCACCGGCCTTAGACAACGAACAACGCTTGGAGATCACTTTTGATATCAGCTTAAACTGTGACCTGCTGATTACGGTTAAGGATCTGCGCCGCAATCAAACTATCTGGAAACGAAAAAAATCGGTACGCCTGGAATGAATAAACAGACACATAAAACAAACAAAACCATCGAAAATGAGCCACAAATTCACATTAGAATTACGGAAAGCGGCGAGATCTGCGCCTGGGGTCTCGACCAGAAAGGCGAAGAACAGATTTTCAGCTTGACCGGCAACTTCGATTTGATTAATAAATGTAAAGCTATGTCGTATAACTTATGCGGTTAGAAGGAAACAGAGAGCCATGACTTTTCTTGATCGTTTCAATACCACAATCCGCAGCAACCACTCACTGATCAACGTAGTCACCTACGAAGAAGCCCGTTTCCTTTCAATGATGGGCGAATCCCCTCTTTTCAAAGACAAAAACATTATTATATGGGATCTGGGAGCTGGGTTCAAATCGATTAAGGGCGAGATGGGCGGTATCAAAAATAAGGATCGCCCCGACCCCATCAACTGCCTTCAGGAGATCAGCAAATTCAGTGGCAACGCCATCTTTATCCTGCGGGATTTTCACCTCCATTTCCGTGAAAGTATTATTTTACGTTCCTTAAGAAACCTTAACTACGATCTTCAGTTCACCAAAAAAACCATCATTCTGACCACCCCCAGCCCGGCCCTGCCACTTGAATTGCGCGAAGATATCTGCCAAATAGAGCTTGAGCTGCCCGGCTATCCTGAGATTGAAAAAGAGCTCGACAGCGTCGTCGTCAGTGCGGCTCAGGGCAAACCACCAACCCCACAACTCAAGGAGAAGATTGTTGAATCAACCCTTGGGCTCTCAATGGTCAATATCAAGAATCTCTTTTCAAAAATAATTATAACCCATGGCTCTATCGACGAACGCGCCATCGAAATCATTCTGCAAGAGAAACGCGGCATCATCAAAAAAGGGGAAATCCTCGAATTTTTCCCAGTTCAAGAGAGCCTTAACGATATCGGCGGCCTCGAAAATCTTAAAGCTTGGTTGCGCAAGCGCAGTCAGGTTTTCACCCATAAAGCCAAAGATTACGGCCTCCCAGCACCCAAAGGAATTCTGATTATCGGCATTCAGGGAACCGGTAAGAGCCTGACTGCCAAAGCAACTGCCGGACTTTGGAAACTGCCTTTGCTACGCATGGATCTAGGCAAAGTCTTCGGTAGCCTGCTTGGAGAATCGGAACAGAACCTGCGACAGGCGATCCACTTGGCCGAAACCATATCTCCCTGTATACTCTGGGTCGATGAACTCGAAAAAGCTTTTGCCGGCAGTTCCGGGTCAGCCGGCGACGGTGGTACTTCAGCCCGAATCCTGGGCACTTTTTTGACCTGGATGCAGGAAAAAACCAAACCGGTCTTTATCATAGCCACTGGTAACGATGTCGCCCAGCTCCCCCCTGAATTGATGCGTAAAGGACGTTTTGACGAGATCTTTTTTGTCGATCTACCATCAACCTCAGAACGACAGGCAATTTTTAAGGTCTTACTCGAAAAGGTGCGCCCCGTTATTCGCCAGTTTGATCTTGAGAAGTTGGCGGATGCGACCACTGACTACAGCGGTGCTGAAATCGAACAAATTATCTACGATGCCATGTTCAACGCTTTTGACGATAATCAACGTGAATTTACTGAGGCTGACATCCTGGCCAGTGTCACTGAAATCATCCCGATCTCTCGCTTAATGAGTGAAAAAATCGACGCCCTTAAAGCTTGGGCATCCCAACGAACCCGCAAAGCCAATAGTGAGCTATAGGAGAGTAGCCATGTCCCACTTTACCAAGATCAAAAGCAAAATTGCTGATAAGGTTTTTCTTAAAAAGGCGATCAGCGATATGGAACTGGAGTATCAGGAAGGCAAATTAAAAGCTAAGGGCTGGCTCTGGAAAAAAGAGAAGGCCGACCTTGTCATCCCGACCAAAAGCGGTTACGATATTGGTTTTCGTTTTAATGGCAAAACCTATGATGTGGTTGCCGATTGGGACTCTATCCAAGACGTTGACCAGACCACCTTCATGGACACTCTGAACCAACGCTACGCCTACAATGTCGTCAAAGACACCTTGGCTCAACAAGGTTTTCTCCTCACCGATGAAGAGAACAAGGCCGGCAACATAAATATGACATTAAGCCGGAACCCTTAAACCATACTCAACAAAGTTGTATAAGGTTTTCTGGTGAATTAACTGGAGAACCTTACAGGAGATTAACAAATCATGGAAAAGATCAATATATCTATAGGTAAAGATGGTGCTGTCGACTTGCAACTGGCCGGGTTTGAGGGTGGTAAATGCCTCGAGGTAACAAAAATCCTGGAAACCCTGCTCGGCAATGAAATTGTTGAACGAAACTTGACCAGTGAATACTACACAACCGAGAATGTTAAGCTGGAAGAAAAACTGACAAGTTCTTAAATAAAAAAACAAGAAGCATACCTTGAACTATAATAAGCCCCTCTTTACTTCAATAAAAATATTTTTTTCTGTGCGAAAAACTTGACAAACAACGACAATCGATTATAATATTCTTATTAAGATAACAAAACACAAGAAAAGAACAATTGACAAAGTGTTAAATTTCACATAATTTCCGGAGTAGAGTATGAGCCCCAGTCAGATCCGTAATTACAGCCGTAACTATGGCTACCAAAAAGATGAATCGACCGACATTTTCGAACTCATCCAGAGCATACCGACCTTGACAAAAATCGGCGCTATCTGTTTGGTTTTAGGCAAATTCTTTGGGATCATGGCAATCCCGGCAGCCTTCATCCCCTCCCTTAACATTCTGGTTGTGCCCCTCATTTTTGCGTGGGGTTCCTTTGTTTTCGTTGCCATAGCCCTCTGTTCTGTGGATCACTTCAAAAAGAAAAAACTCGAGAACAACCAAGAAAAATTGGATGCTGTTGCAGCGATGATCCAGGAGGCCCCTGAATTACGAGATCAGATTTTACATGAACTTGATCAGGAGGAAGGAGAGTCTGCCGTCATCATACCTTTGGCAGTCGGGCAACGCTGAGTCTTAAATGTCATATCTAGATAACTTAAAAAAGCACCCCCAAATTTTTTTGGAGGTGCTTTTTTTTTACCAATTTATAGCTTAACTCACTAAGGTTAAGACCATAACAAATTGTCAAGAGTAGTTGAGATACCTCAACCGGCCTCCAGCTACAGCCTCCCCCGTCACCCGGTGTAAAAGACCCACATAAGGGTGATAACCACCAGCAAAGATCTTATACGTATGAAGTCTTTGCCTTTTTTTATGGGTTTACTCTTGTTTTTGATTGACTAAACGAGTCAATTAATGTAAGTTAATGAGGCATTTGACGCCAAGCATCAATTAAGAGCATGAAACAGTGCAACCTGCGGCCAGTATCGACTAAAAGATCACTGGTGAACTATTAAACAGAGGATTTTTAGATGGCTGGATTACAATGGCAAAAACTGAAGCTTGCGGCCGGGCTGATATTGGGGTGTTGTTTGCTGACAACATCTGGATTTGCCCTGGAATTAGGTGGGGCCGACATCTCAATGCGGAGCACCACCGAATATCGACTACAATGGTCGGACAGTCCGGCAAGTTTCATGACTGTCGATGAAGATCAGGATCAGGATATTTTTGAAACCTTGGCGATTGATGCCAACTGGCAAAACTTAGGGCTGACCTTCTCTTCGATGGCGACCTACGCCAAAGATTTGGACGGGACTCGTAAGGGCTCAATTTTCCAGGATTACACCGACAGCCGCGGCAGTCATCGACAGGATTTTGAGTGCTACTACGCTTACCTGGAAAAAACCGGTCTCTTCACCGACGGCCTCACCGTAAGAATTGGTCGCCAATATGCCTATGGCGCTGAAACCGTGCAGTTTGACGGCGCTTGGGCTCGTTACGACCTGCCTCAATGGCTCGGTCTGGAGGTTGAAGCTTTTGGCGGCCTCGCCGTCCAGCACTACAGCGATCTCGGACCCGATGGCATTGGTGGCGCCAATCTAAGAATCCGCCCGCTGCCGGGACTGGCTCTTGATCTGAATGCGGTAATCTTTGAAGAGACCTCATGGGAGTCTTCAATCTACTGGCAGCCTTCAGACCTCTGGAAATTCCGCAGCCGCATCGCTTTCATCAATGACCATACCCGTTTTTTCGACAGCGGTCTCGAAGCCTCTATCGCTACTACCGGAACGGTTCTCGACTTCTCCTTCTATCGCCGCTACGCAATCGCTTCAGACGCCGACTTCCTCTTCGACTTCAGCTATACCCTGGATGAAGCCTTAAGCTCTGAGATGAACCGCCTCTACCTGATGCAGGAACAGGGGTATCTTGAGTTTGATATTCGTATCAGCCAACCAATCTCCCTGGTCAGGGGACTCACCCTTTTCGGCCGTTATACCAATCGCAGCCTTGCTCATGGCGAAGATGAAAATCTCTACAATACTGACTTTGAAAGAGTTACCGCCGGCTTTGACCTTGATCAATGTTTTGGTTGGCAAGGTTTTCGTTGTAGCGCCGGGATCAGTCAATGGTGGGAAGATCGGGACAAGTTTTACGAAGGTGAATCGACCTCTTGGTTTGTCGATCTGGAGCAGGAGTTATTTCACAAACTTGAACTTGAAGCCGGCTACTACCATAAGACCGAGGATGTCAACAGCCTCCTCGAAGACGAAGCCTCAACCAGCTATCGGGCAGCGGTCGCCTATCGACTTTGCGACCACTCCAGGGTCGAGGTGGCCTTTGAATACGCACAAGATGATTTCTATGAAGATGAACTCGGGGTTGACTACATCAACTCTCTAACAATCACCCTTGACCTCAACTTCTAAAGCAATACGAGCTCTACGAGCCTCTAACAACCTTACTAAACAGGCTATTTCTATGAGTAAGCAAAAAAGAAAATTATTCTGGGTCGGACTTGCTGCAATCGTCCTTGGGGCTCTGGTTCTCGGAGCCTGCAAAACTTCCGTTGGCCTCAAATTCAGTCACCGATTTCATATCGTTGAACAGGAAGCAAGCTGCGATCAGTGCCATAAGAAAGATGCCGAGGGCAATTTCGCCGCTGCGACTATGGCAGATTGTCAGGAGTGCCACGAATTCAACCCTGACGAGCCCTCAAAAGAGTGCCTTCTCTGCCATACGCCGGAGAGCGCTGCCAATGATTACGAAATCAAGAAAGCGGAAAAAGCGGAAGGCTTTGCCGACCTGATTTTCACCCATGAAGTCCACTCTGACTTAGCATGCAACTCCTGCCACCACTCAATCAACAAAGATCGTGGTTTTGACAAAGGCCCAACTATGACCCTTTGTCTCAACTGCCACAAAAACCAGGAGGGGCCAACTGAATGCGAAGCTTGTCACAGTGAACTCCGGGCTGAAGTAGCACCGCAGAGCCATCACCAGGACTGGGAGGCAAAGCATGGCTTTGCCAGCCGTCTATCAGACTCCTGCTCCTGTTGTCATCCAAGCCGTCAAGCTTTTTGTGAGAAATGTCATCAGACTCAAAAACCCAAGGATCACAAGTTTGGCTGGAAAACCACCGGCCACGGCGTTGAAGCGACCCATGATCGTCGTACCTGCGCCACCTGCCACCCCGCCGGATACTGTATAGATTGTCATAAACACCAGAAACCGGTCTCTCATTTCCGGGGTGACTGGATGGCCTACCAGAGAGAAAATGGACATGCTGAAGCGGCCCGACGCAATTTTCGGAGCTGTAACGTCTGCCATGAAACTGGAGAGTGCATGAAATGTCATAAAGGAATAATTTTACGTAAATAATAGACGCATCTTTTACTTTAATTTTATTTATATTCTAACAATTTGGAATTGCTAAGTAACCCTCGGAGGTAGCTCGATGAAAAAAATTTCCCCTATTATCCTGGGAGCCTTATTATTGGCCCTCACCCCCCTGCTGGCCGGTGCAGCCCATCCCCCGGTAACCCTTTACGACGGTCAAGGCAATCGGATTATCGACCAGCTTGATGATAGTGAAATTGTCACCGCGGCCGGCGGCTCAACTTATAAAGCCGGACCTCCTTACAGCCCGAAACAGACCTGCGGCAAGTGCCATGACTACCATGAAGTCACTAAAGCCTACCATTTCCGGGAAGGGGCCGGTGAAGACGGCCAAGGTATCAGAGATACCTGGAGCAGCGAAAATCAGGACAACCCCCTCTACAAATACCTGGCCAACGCCTACGGGCATCTCTTAAGCCCGGGTCAATTCGGAGCGTGGTGACCCCCCTCTTACCGCCAGGTGGCGGCAAAAAAAGAACGCGGCAACTTCCTTGATCCTTTCACCTCCGAAGATAAACCCTACTTTTTTGACATGGGAACGGCCGATCACATCGCCACTTGTCAATCATGTCACCCTGGCGGCGGACCGGTTGAGGGAATTTTTCAAGAGGATGGTACGTTAACTCAATTTGACGATCCCAGCCTGACTCCAGAACACTCCTACGACCGTGACTTTTACAACTACAGCGCCAACGAGATCACCATGACTATCTATGGTTCTGATTCAATCTCAGAAACCGTGGCTAACTTGGGCGACCCCAAACTTCACGACTGGTCCAAATCAGGTGTCGTTGAAGCTGATTGTCTGCTCTGTCACATCGACCCGGAAAGTGCTTATAGCTACCGGGCCGCAGATGGCCTTAAAGTACAATCTTTCCGTCCCCGGATGATGATTTTTGCCGAACGCGACGAAAATTTCAAGGCTCAGAAGATCTCTTTTGGTATGCCCACTAAAGTTGGGCTCGAAAATAGCTCAGCCCTCTACTACAGCGATAGTCTTCAACGTATGGGTCGGCCGACGCCGATGATGGCTTTAGGTCAACTCCCGAAAGAGATTGTTGGTGAGATGATGCAGATGTGGGTTGACGGTCTCGCCCAGATTGAAGCCGGTGGCACCAACCTGCCTTTCGCCCTCTACGGTCCCAACATTGCTAAAATCTGGGAAGCAAACGGTATGCTCAAGGCAGCCTACTGCGCTAACCCCAATGGCGTTATGGACGAAATGGGCCGCCTCCAGGAATCTCAGGCGGCTATCGGCATGCTCTTTCAAGGTTTTCTCCAATACATGATCGGTAAAGGCCTGTTACCGCCGGATGCCGACATGGATATGCTGATGGGCATGTTCTTTAACGATTTCATCTACGCCTACAAAATCCAGTTCCCCAGCGATATGCTATTGCCGATACCTTACGCTTTGCGCGCCTATGAACCCGGCAATTTCTACACCAACTGGGACAGCTTTCATGCTTCAACCCGTGATTATATTCGCTCCGGCCTGATCGAAGGTGAAGGCATTCCCTATGTCGGCAAAAACGGTACGGAACTGAGTGCGACCATGTATGCCATGGGCTTAATCATGCAAGGCGACTATAGATATGTGAACCCGGAAACCGGCCAGCTCGACCTCTCTCTGGTCATTCAAGACATGCAGGAAGGCAAGATCCCGGAAGGCGCAATCAATCCGGTTCTGCATGATTACCTGCCGAGTTTTTTCAACTATATGCCATCCGGCGAACTCATGGGCCTTGACTTTAACCAGGATGGAGCTCCGGTCACCTATCTGCGTATCGATCGCGATGGCGATAACTGGACGCCAAAAGTCTTTTACAATCTCGACGACATCGGCGCTGACGGGGTTCTCCCCATGGCCGAGATGTTTGGTGGAGAAAAAGACCGTGACAGCTGGAAATGGGTCAATGTCTGCGGCCAGTGTCACGTTATGACCAAGGATCACGGCAACAGCGAGTGGACCAAAGCCCGCCTCTACAACCTCGGTTTTCCGGCTGACTATGTCAAGAACGGTCATTACGTCAATTTCACTGACGATAAGGAAGATCGTGGCTACGACGTCCACATGTCGGGAAAATGGATGGGCTGCGGCAGCTGTCACTTACGCGACAGTGGATCTTTGAGCGACAAACATAACATGCTCAAAGGGGTTGATACGGCCCACATGGTACGCAATGATCTTGATGCTAATCCGAGGGTCAAAAGTTGTGAAGGTTGTCATCTCGGTGGAGAAGCTACCAACGCCAACAATCCGGCCCAACGCCACGAAGAAGTTTTCGGAGAAACCACTGGTCGCCATCTCTCTGAGGTCTCATGCCAAGCCTGTCATGTCCCTTTCCGTAAAACCTGGCGTTTCAGAGCTTTCGACGATACTTTAGGGTACTACGCCAACTTTGACAACCTTATGGGTTACAATATCCTACCTGGCGGCGATGGTTCGATCATGGCCTTCCCTTCACCAGCGTATGCTATCTCTCCGGTCTACTCCTGTTCCCCGGGCTACGGCATTCCCCACTTCAATATGCTCGCCAACCATATTGAAGCCGATGGCCAAGGCATTGAATCTATGGATATACAGTCACAGATGGTTGACTACTTCTATATGGATGGTGAATCCGATCCCGGTCAACTGGTCAATGGCATGCCCACCAATTTTAAATTTGACTTCTGGAAATATTTCCTCCAGGCC
>DAOWIX010000132.1 GCA_030640695.1 Deltaproteobacteria bacterium
TACGAGGACTTTCGTGAAGGGTGGAGCGAAGGCATTGAATTGTCAAAGGAGAAAAAGATGTATCGTCAACAATATTGCGGCTGCATTTACAGTGAAGGCGAACGTTATCTGGGAGCCAAAAAAATTTATGGGTAAATCAGGTGACAACCACCCGATTTACCCATAAGAGACACTCTCACTTACTCAAACTAAAAATCATCAAAGTCGTCATTATCATCTAAAGGAATAATCTCTTCTGCTGAAGACTTAGCCGACCTTCCGGCCTTTTGTAATGCAGGGGCTTCCAAAGATCGAGCCTTGGCAGCTCGCGGCTTGACCGGGAGTCGGGACAGACTTCTCGTTGAACGATTTAACTTTCTGCCTGACGACGAGACCGAAGCATGCAAATCAACGGCACTACCACCAACAACTTGGTTGATTTCAGCCGTCATCTCCCGCATCATTTCAGCTTGAGCATTCAACTCTTCTGAGGCTGCGGCAGTCTCTTCTGCGGTTGCCGCATTGCCCTGAGTCGCCTTTTCGATCTCGCCAATCGCATTGGTTATCCGGCCAATACCTTCCGACTGTTCACCGGAAGCGGCAGCGATCTCGGCCACCAGATCCTTAACCTTGGCAACATTGTCGACAACTTTTCCAAGAACCGTATCAACCTCTGCAGCCAGGTCAACCCCCTGATCCGCTTTATTAACCGAATCTTCAATCAGACGTGAAGTTTCAGCGGCTGATTCGGCACTGCGTTTTGCCAGATTCCTGACTTCATCAGCAACCACGGCAAAACCGGCCCCGGCCTCACCGGCTCGCGCCGCCTCAACCGCAGCATTTAAAGCCAAAAGGTTGGTCTGAAAAGCGATTTCTTCAATTACTTTAATAATCTTGGCGGTATCATCGGAAGACTTTTTAATCTCTTTGACCGCCTCATTCATTCGAGCCATCACCTCTTTACCACTAGCTGTCACCTGATCCATCTCTAGAGTGAGACCATTGGCTGAATTAGCATTATCCGCATTATGCCGAGCCATTGACGCAACATCCTCAAGAGATGAGCCAGTCTCTTCAACGGCTGCTGCCTGCTCCGACGAACTTTCGGCCAAAGACTGACTCGAACTTGAAATCTCATGGGCGGCCGAAGTCACCTGATCGGCAGCCTCTTTAAGGCCACTGGCACCCCGCACCAACGGTTGGGTCACAGTTTTCAAAACCAACATCAAAACAATACAGATCAAGAGTAGAAGAAGCAAAGAGATTATGGCAATCCCCCATTGAATCTGATCTCTTAAAGCGAAACGCGCACTCGCATCATAGACATAAACCATCACCCCGATCTGACGCCCCTGATAATCTTTGACGGGAAAGGCCGTCAGAAGAAAGTTTTCCTTGTACTCTTTAACAACTGCCGTTTTTCCACGTTCAAGTAGATCAAGCGAGATCAAGCGCTCACTCAAATCAACTGAAGTGCTGGTTACCCGCACAAACTTACCCTCTGTAAGAGGATATTTAGTACCATCCTGAAGCCTGGTGGCGATTGCCAAAAATTCACTGTTCATATAGACAGTAATCGACTCATTTTTATTGGCAATGGAGTTTTTAACCAGTGGGGTGTAACTTGACAGAACCTCGACCGAACCCATATAGCGACCGCCAGGGGCCATCACTGGAGCCAGGCCTCGAATTGCAAAACCACCACGACCGATTTCAATCCCGGTCAATGGTTTATGCGGAGAGGTGGCAATGGTCTTGACGGTTTCACGAAATGAGCTCAAATCATCGCAGCTTTTCTGCTTTGTCTTCCAGAGACGCAAAAGACTGCGAACGCTGGGCAAATGAAAATGGATTCTGAAGTTTTCAACCCCCAGAGCCGTAACGTAACCTTTCTCAACAGAAGCGAAATAGTCGCGTAATTTCTGACGGGCTCTCTCGGTTGCAGGGTTCTCGGCAACTGCAATATCACCTTTGTGGGCCTCTTCATAAGCTTCGGTCACCGCCTCGGCTTGACTGAAAAGGGCGGCCTCAGCTAAAACTTTGTCAGCAATCTGCTGCTGCCGGTTCTCGATATCAACAACCTTGGCAGCCACCATTTCGTTAAGAGAGTCTTCAATCAGACGGTTTAACGTCGTCGATCCCAGAAAATAGAGCACAATTGCAAATAGAATGGTAACAACCACTACCGGTGACAAAATCCGAGTACTCAATTTGCGCTTTTTCATAAGTACGCTCCCCCCCCCCAAAAATGTTTGCCTTAAAACAGCAGATTTGCAAGCAAATCAGTTACATTACATCTCTTCTCCACCACAGATTTTACTGAGAAAACCTTTCACCCCTCCGCGCCTCTGCGGGAAAACACTAAGTTTTCCTTCGGAAACGGAGAAAATAGCCAGAACTCGGTTAATGTAAATTAAGAACCGAACAGTAACGACAGACAAAAAATATCTAAAAAAGTTGTGGCGCATGGCGCAGACGGGCAACTACCCGTTCGCAACCGATTGTCGCCACAATCTCAAAAAGACCGGGACCGGCCAGCTGGCCGGTAATCACAGTTCTAACCCCATTAATAATGACCCCGGGCTTAACCTCCACCTCATCAGCAAAAACTCGTAGCAGCTCTTCAATTGCCGCTTCACTAAAATCAGTGAGGCTCTCAAGACGACCAGCCAACTGCGGCAGCCATTCACGTAAACTAGGGAATTTTTCGAGATTTTTACGCCGGGCTTTATCCTCTATGGCGAGCTCAACGTCATTTCCGAAATAGGGCCGACCAAGGGTGGCAAAATCAGTCAACAGGTGGTAACGGGCCCGAATCAGATCGACCGTTTCAAGAAACCACTCCCGCCTCTCATCGGCATAGGCACCCTGCCACAAACCGACCTTTTCAAGTTCGGCCCGAACATAGGGCTCAAGCTCGGCCAACGGCAAGGTTTTGATATAGTGGGCGTTCATATTAATAGCTTTGGGATCGGTAATGAATTTGGGGTCATTTTTATTGACATTAAAAACCGAATTGGCCCGATTCATCCCCGCAAAAGAGAACACCTCAAGAAGCTCTTCATATGAAAAAACCTCTTTTGATTCAGGATTTGACCAACCCAGAAGAACAAGAAAATTGACCAATGCCCAGGGCAGAAAGCCATGCTCACGATAAAAATGGATGGCTACCAATTCACCATGCGTACGTTTCGAAATCTTCGCCCTCTTGGGATCGAGAGTCAGACTCATATGGACAAAAACCGGCAATTTTTCCCCTAAAGCCTGATAGAGCAGGATCTGTTTAGGGGTATTGCCGAGACCATCCTGCCCCCGAATCACATGGCTGATGCGATCACGGGCATCATCAACAACATTAGAGAGCAAGTAGAGAGGCTGACCGTTAGCCCGGACAATGACAAAGTCCTCAATATCCTGGTAACGTTTCGTGATTGAACCGTAGACTGCATCTTCGAAAACCACCGCACCATCACCCTCCGGCACTTTCAGGCGAATTACATAAGGTTTACCTGCGGCTTCGCGTTCAGCCACTTGTGCCGCACTTAACCCGCGACAGCTGCGATCATAACGAAAATCCTCTTTTAGAGCCCGGGCCTTCTCGCGTTTCTCTTCGAGCTCCTCTTTGGAACAAAAACATTTATAGGCATGCTCGGAAGCCAGCAGGCGCTCGGCTGCGGCGATATGATCTTTGATAAAATCGGATTGGTAATAGGGACCTTCGTCACACTCGATCCCAAGCCACTGCAAACCATCGAGAATCCCTTGAATCATCTCGGAAGTTGAGCGTTCAGTATCAGTATCCTCTATCCGTAAAATCAGCTTACCGTTGTGTTGGCGGGCATACAGCCAGTTCAAAATTGCGGTTCGCGCCCCACCGATATGGAGATAACCGGTCGGGCTCGGCGCAAACCGTACCCTGATCTCTTCACTCATTAGTTCACCTTTATCTTCTATTTTTTATTTTGATAAAACCTTAAAAAGGTCAGACCTGCACAATATCGTAACAGATATCCTACCACATGGGGGCGGCATTTTCAACTTAATGCTTTAGCGACTTGACAGATATTTTGTTACCACGTCACTCTGATTTATGTTAAAAGGGGATGCTATAATCTGACATAGCCGGAAGCAAAAAACGTTTTCCCGCACAAGACAAAAAAGCTGAACCTTATTAAAAAGTGCCTTCCATGAGTGAACATATAGCTTCAGAGATCCTTGAGATACCCGACAACTGGCGGCAGGGGTGGCTCAGAAATGACCCTTTTGAAAAAATATTCGCCCTTGACGGCACCATCTATCGCCATAAAGATGGGCGCCGCACCCTGCAATTTACCCTTGAGGGTCAAAGTTACTTCGCCAAGTTGCACCACGGACTCGGCTGGCGACGTTTTTTAAGAAGTCTCTCACGTTTTAAATGGCCGATCAGTGGGGCTGAAAATGAGTGGCGGGCGATAAAGCTTCTCGAAGAACTCGAAATTCCGACCACGCCTTTGGTCGCCTACGGCCAGCGCGGAAATAATCCGATAACCAGACAATCCTTCATTATCACTAAAGACCTGAAAAACACGGAAAGCCTGGAAGATTACTGCCGTAATTGGGTCAGCGCGCCCCCCTCCCCGACCTTGAAACGAGCCCTTATCCAGCAAGTGGCCGAGATCACGGGATCTTTGCACCGTCTAGGACTCAACCACTGCGATCTCTACATCTGCCATTTCCTTCTCGACCTTGAAGATGGCAAAACCCCAAACCCGCACAACCTAACACTTCATCTGATCGATCTCCACCGCGTCCGCCAACGAGAGAAACTGCCTCGACGCTGGCAGGTCAAAGATCTTGCGGCATTGCATTTTTCAAGTTTTGAGATAGGTCTGACCGCAAGGGATCATTTACGCTTCATCTCAACCTACAGCCGACAACCCTGGCGCGAAGCCCTGAAACAGGAGATTGGCCTCTGGCGCCAGGTGGAAAAGCGGGCTCAGGCTTTTTATCGAGAATATAAACGCCGAGGGCCGCGATGAAGATACTCCTGGTGCAAACCAGCTTCCTGGGAGATACCATACTTTCGACGCCTTTGATTGCAGCCTTGAAAAAATTACACCCCGAAGCTGAGATCTGGATGATGACGACTCCCCTGGCGGCCACCCTGGTCAAACGCGATCCCTTTCTCGCAGGCGTCATCCCTTTTGCCAAAAGGGGCTCGGAGAGA
>DAOWIX010000083.1 GCA_030640695.1 Deltaproteobacteria bacterium
CCCTCTCCCTCCAGGAGACTACACTATTGAAATAGCTGGAGAAGAACACAAATTTTCTCTTAAAGAAGCAGAGACCAAATCTTTCAGACTTGAATAGCAGAGTCAAGAATTGTTGGCTAATGTTCTTCATAAAATGACTGTTCGAGTTTGAGCATGAGGCCGCCGGGGACGTGGTGGACTGATTTGATGGTGATCAGGTCGAGGGGTGATTTGCCGAGCAGGGGCAGGGGTTGGTTGAGTTTCTGGATGGGGGCTAAGGTGGAAAGATCGATTTCGATATCGGTCTGCTGATCTCTGGTGATTATGCGGGAGACAATCTCTTGATCTTTGATTTTGTCGATAAGAATACGGTCGATTATGCCTCCGGCGATACCGGTGGCGACTTTGCCGAGGAGATTGCTGCCAATCGCTTTTTGCGTGATAATGGAAACCTGAACCTGCTGCCGGTCGCCGGAGAGTTTAAGTTGGCCGGTTTTAATCAGGAGAGAGCTACTTAAGGCGCTACCATGTTTGTTAATAGTAAGATTTAGGGTGATGCCTTGGGCATGAAAATCAACGGTCTCAACCGAAACCCCCTCCTCGTTTTTCAAGGCGTGGCGCAGGGCGGCTTCAATATAGGCCTGCGGAATCAGAAATTCGCCTTTTTTAGCAGCGTCGAGGAACTCTTTTGAGATTTGTTTTTTTATTTTATCTTTTATCCCTTGAAGAGACTTAAACAAACTCATTTTTTCACACTCCGTTGACACCATCAAAAGGTGAGTTTTTTGTACTTTCCTAAAAAAATGATTGTGGATCGATATCGAGGCGCCATTTCAGTGGCGGCAAGGTCGGTAGTTGGCGGCGCCACTGCCGCAAGAAATCATGCAGTAGCGACCGCTGATTAGATTTAATCAAAAGGTTCCAACGATAGCGGTTCTGGATCTTGACAACCGCCGAGGGCACGGGCCCTAATAGAGCTACGGGTGGTGGGGTTTCGTCGAGAAGAGACGACTTCGTACCAAGAATTTCAAAGCCAAGTTTTTTAGCTGAGTTAAGAAAATCGCGAACCCGATCCTGATCAGGTCCTACCACTCTAAGGTTAGCGAGGTGGGAGAAGGGCGGGAAACCGAGCTCGCGCCGACTTTCGAGCTCCTGATTATAAAAGGAGACGTAGTCATGGGCGGCCGCCGTGAGCACGCTATAGTGGTCGGGTTGCAACGTCTGAATAATCACTTCACCCGATGAACTGTCGCGCCCGCGCCCGGTACGGCCGGCAACTTGGGCCAAGAGCTGAAAGGTTCTCTCCGGGGCTGTATATTCAGGCATCTCCAGAGAGAGGTCGGCAAAGATCACGCCGACGAGATCGACCATGGGAAAGTTATGGCCCTTGGCCAGCATCTGGGTGCCCAGCAAGATCTCGGCTTTACCCTCTCGAAACTCTTCCAAAATACGACCCAACTCACCTTTGCGCTGGGTCGCATCACGATCGAGACGCAAAACTTTAGCCTCGGGAAAATGGTGCGCCAAGCCCTCTTCAAGCTTCTGGATACCGATGCCCAACGGGAAAAACCGTTTTCCACCGCATTTGGGGCAGAGCGCCGGTACCGGCTGCTGACCGCCGCAGTAGTGACAGACGAGCAGATCAAGACTTTTATGAAAGGTGAGATGGACCGAACAGAGACGACAATCCGGCATATGACCGCAATTAAGACAGTAGAGGGTACGGGAAAAGCCGCGTTTGTTCAAAAAAAGCATTACTTGGCGGCCTTTAGCAAAGACCGCTTTCATCCTCTCGAGCAGACGCGGGCTGAAACCATCCCAGGCAAACATCCCTTTTTTCTCTTTGCCGAGATCGATAATCTCGACCCGGGGCATAGCTTTTTCATCGAGGCGCTGGCTCAAAGAGAGGAGCTCGTAACGCCCCGCCAAAGCGCCGTAGTAACTGATCAAGGCTGGCGTCGCTGAGCCTAAAACCACACAACAGCCGGCCATCTGCCCCCTGAGCAGAGCCAGATCCCGACCATTATAGGCAAATCCCGTCTCCTGCTTATATGAAGGCTCGTGCTCCTCATCCACGACCACGATTCCAATCCGGGCCAGCGGGGCAAAGACCGCCGAACGGGCGCCGACAACGATCTGGGCTTGACCGATAGCAATCCGCCGCCACTGATCATAACGTTCTCCAGCCGACAAACCACTGTGCAGAACCGCAACCTGGGGGCCAAACTCATGCACCAGACGATCTACCAACTCAATCGTTAAAGCGATCTC
>DAOWIX010000180.1 GCA_030640695.1 Deltaproteobacteria bacterium
CGGCCTACGGATTAGAAGTCCGTTGCTCTATCCAGCTGAGCTACTGGCGCATAAGAAAAATTGGTTTTACAGATCTATTTTCTTCCCCGCTATCTCCGGAACCTTAGTCTCATAACTACAACCTTTTTGCGGACAGCGCAAGATTTTATCGCCTCCTCCCCGACTTTTCTTTTCGACAATAAAAGGGTGATCGCAGCTGGGACAGGCCAGAGGGTAAGGCTTATCCCAAGTTGCGTAAGTACATTTAGGGTAGCGGTTGCAGGCGTAAAAGAGTTTACCCTTACGAGATTTCTTCTCTACGAGCTCACCATCGCACCCATCCTGCGGACAGGCGACACCGGTACCCACGGAACTGGTATATTTACATTCGGGATAGGTAGAGCATGAAATAAACCGTCCATAACGGCCGTTTCGCAACTGCAAAGGGCTGTCACATTCAGGACATTGTCCGGCATCAGCCGGCAATTCTAAATTACCATTTCCATCTTCTGTGGCCCCAAGATCTTTCGTATTTTTACACTCCGGATAGCTGGGACAGGCGAGAAAACGTCCGTTACGCCCCCACTTAACCACCATATTAGCGCCGCATTTTTCGCAAATCTCATCAGTAACCTCTTCGCCCGCTTTTTTGGCATCGCGCATGGTTACCAGGGCGGTATCGAGGAGCTCTGCAAAGGGGCGATAAAAATCAGCTAGGAGCGCCTGCCAATCGCGCCCCCCCTCTTCAACCTTGTCAAGGTCAGCCTCCATTCGGGCTGTAAAAGAGACATTGAGAATATCGGGAAAAGTTTTTTTCAACAGATCGGTGACCAATTCACCCAGATCCGTCGGATAGAAACGTTTCTCCTGGATCTCAACATAGCCGCGATCCTGAATCGTCGACATGATCGAGGCGTAAGTCGAAGGCCGGCCAATCCCTTTCTCTTCAAGCTCCTTAACCAAGGTACTTTCAGTAAAACGTGGCGGCGGCTGGGTAAAATGCTGCTTAGGCAGAATCTCATTTAAACTTAAGGTTTCACCTTCGCTTAAAACCGGCAATTCAGTATCTTCAGCCTTCTCATCACCATTATTATCATGGCCCTCTTCATAGACAATCAAAAACCCATCAAAGAGCTGTCGGCGACCCACCGCCCGGAGCTGGTAACGTTCACCAGCCATAATCGAAACCGTGGTTTGATAATAGCGCGCCGGATTCATCTGGCTGGCAACAAAACGTCGCCAGATTAAACTATAAAGGCGAAACTGGTCACGATTAAGATAGCTCTCAATCTCTTTGGGCGTATGCCCTACCGAGGTCGGACGAATCGCTTCATGGGCATCCTGTGAGGCATTTTTATTGCGGTAAAAGGGTGACTTTTCAGGCAGATACTCTTTCCCGAACTGCGACACAATACAGTCGCGGCACTCGGCAATGGCTGAGTCGGCGACCCGCACCGAATCAGTACGCATGTAGGTTATCAAACCATCTGCACCTGACGAGCCTAGATCTATACCTTCATAAAGCTGCTGAGCTACCATCATCGTCTTTTTGGCGCTAAAGCCAAGTTTACGAGCGGCTTCCTGCTGGAGTTTACTGGTGATAAAAGGAGGCGTCGGCCGCCGCTGACGCTCTTTTTGTTCAACTTTGCTGATTTTACAGCTTGAACTTTGCAGATCGGAGACAATTTTATCTGCTGTCTGCTGATCGCTAACCTCTGCCTTCTCACCGTCGATCTGGTGCAGGCGGGCTTCAAAAGGGGGCGGTACAGAGCCTTCAAGGGTAGTCGTAATACTCCAGTACTCAACCGGAGTAAAAGCCTTGATCTCTACCTCACGATCACAAACCAGACGAACTGCCACCGACTGAACGCGCCCAGCACTCAAACCCCGACGCACCGTTTTCCACAACAGAGGGCTGATTTTATAGCCCACCATGCGATCAAGAATGCGCCGCGACTGCTGGGCGTTAACTTTGTTGATATCAATTGCCAAGGGCTCTTGCAGGGCCTTCAGAATCGCCGATTTGGTCACTTCGTGAAAAAGCACCCGATGGATGGGCTTTTTATCTCCCAACTCATGAGCAATATGCCAGGCAATCGCCTCACCTTCCCGGTCGGGGTCAGGAGCGAGCAGAATCTGATCGGCCTTGCGAGCCGCCTTCTTAAGCTCGCTGATAATTTTGCCCTTACCTTTAAGAGGCACATAACAGGGTTCAAAATGATCCCCCTCAATTTCAATACCTAACTCATTGGCCGGCAGATCCCGCACATGGCCAACTGAAGCTTTGACAACATACTCAGAGCCCAGATATTTGCCAATAGTTTTGGCTTTGGTCGGTGATTCAACAATCAGTAAAGTTTGAGACATATACAATAAAGTCCAGGGATGGATGAAAAAAATTAGGGTTACATCAAATATGAAACACCATTTTTAATGAAATACTATATCGTTATCATTTTCTAAAAAACTCAAAAAACGATCTCTGAGCCCGACATCCGGCCGGCCGACAACAACGACCATCGTTGCGATTA
>DAOWIX010000111.1 GCA_030640695.1 Deltaproteobacteria bacterium
CCACCCCTTTATTAAACCTGGTATAGCCGTTAACAGCGCTGGAATCCGATTCAAAAATTATGTAGCCGATATTGTCCGGGTAGGCGAACGTCTCCCCCACACGAAACTCCCTCCGACCGTGAGTGGGCAGAGCTACAGGATCAGATTCAGAGACAAGAACACCTGTATCGTTGTAGGCCTTAAAAACTCCGGTCACAGCTGAATCACCGGGATTAACCACACAAATCTCAGTCCCCCACGTTGCGCGACAATTAATATGGGGGAAGTAAAGCCGAACAACAACATCAAAGGGGTCGGCAACGAAAAGACCGTAACGAAGATCCATAAGAAGCGACCCGAAGACAATCTTGCCACTATCAGTCAAGATTCGGGCACGACCGTCTGAACCTCCGGAGTATGAGCCTGGTGCACGTGAGCCTAAACTTGAAAAAGTAACGGTTTCACCGGTTGACAACGTTGCCCGGTCACCCTCTCTTACAACCAACAAAGGATCAGGTGATGCTGGATCGTAGAGCCAGATACCACTGTCGTTTAAATAATTGATTGTGGGGCCGGAAAGTGCACCCATAAAGCAGATCTGACCTGAACGATTGATCTCCGGTAAAAATGAAATGCCGGAAAAAACGACACCCTCCGGAGTGCCTGGAGCCGGGTCACCGGTTCGCACAATGAGCTTTGGTCTGCCATCTGTTTCGTACCAGATGCCGTATCTATTACTATTATCAACCCCGCCCGCACCGTTTTGCAGACCGGCCGTGAATGCTATCTGACCGTTGTCATTAACAACCGGTTTGTCTGAAACATACGAAAAAACAGCGCCGGGTGGAGCCCCCGGAGCCTGCGCCCCCTTCCTCGCCACCAGCGCCAGATTTCCGGAAACATCCGACCAGATACCGTAATTATTCGTAAAGTCGATCGATTCTCCCTGGATGCTGGCGCCAAAAACCAATTTGCCAGAAGCATTCATATCGAAATCACCGATATCAACAAATTCTCCGCCGCTAACCCCCGGTGCCGGGTCACCCGCTTTATACGTTATTGAGACATTACCATTATTTACTTTATTTAAAACTCTGGCGGTGTTGGAGGAAAACCAGTCCAAATCACCTGTGATGTACGATGAAAAAGCCATCTCCCCACTATCGTTTAGCACAGGACTGGAAATAGAGCTGTAGATTGCATCTTCACCCGGCACCGCAGCATAAGCTTTTGCCACCATGGCTAAGCCGGTCACGTGCTCCTGCCAAACTGATGATACATTGGTTCCATTCAGATTGTTAAAAAAAGCGACCCGGCTCTCACTGTTAAATAAAACAGAGGAACTGCCCCTTTCGGAAAAGGCTCCAAACTTATCCCCGGAACCACCTGGAACCAGGTCTCCCTGGCGTGCTATCAGGGAGAGCTCTCCGGGCAACCATTTCCATATACCATCCGAATTTTTCGACTGTTCAACCCCTGATCCTTCCAAATGTCCGACAAAGACCACCTGGCCGGAATCATTAATATTGGGATTTATAAAGCTTAAAAAACGCACATCTCCGGGTATTCCGGGAGCGTCACTGCCCTGACGTGCTATCAGGGAGAGTGTGCCTGAACCTTCCCGCCACAATGTTAGATCACCATCAACGGAAGACCCCGATTCTACAGGCACAGCAAATGTAACCTGGCCTGAATTATTTATTGAAAAATCAGCCCTATAAATACCAAAGGTGGCACCAACACCCATTCCGGGAGCGACATCACCCTGAATAACCACCGGATGAACGGCAGCAGCTGAACGGTTTTGTATAAGGAGTGGCAACAGAATAGCGAGAAAGACAAGTATAGTTCGAAGAGGAATCACGGAAAATTGTTCACATCTTCTCTTGTGTATTAGATTTGACATACGAACCTCCATATACTCATGGGCAGGTTTACCCGCATTAGATAATTTGCGAGGAGCCTCCCATGTGTTATTCATGTGTTATCGGATGATTTCCCTTCTGCATTAACCGAATAGCTTGGCCAACGATAGTCTACGGGAGCCTCTACCATCCCGGCTCTGATTGGATTGAGTTCGATATAGCGGTAAACTTCTAAAAGATATCGCACTTCTTGGACGAGACAGGATTTATAGCGCCCAATCTCGGTAGTTTGAAAATAGAGCTTGAATAGTTACGAAAAACGAAAATGGAGATAGTATTTAAATTCATTGGTCCGACGCCCTCAACTAATCAAGGCGCGGAAAAAGAGACTCTCCCTTAACAACCTCACCGCCAGTTTTAAGTCGACCCCAAGTAAAGACCTCTGGGCCGCTGGCCGCAGTGGGCTCCGCCTGGCCTAACTGAAGAGCCATCTGTACTGTTTTTTCAGGCATAACGGGTGTGAGGTAAAGGCTTAAAAGACGCAAACTTTCAAGCACACAATAGAGCACTTGATCTAAATCATGTGCCCGGGACTCATCTTTGGCCAGAGCCCAGGGGGCTTGTTCATCGATAAACTGATTACACTTTTCGACCAGGCGCCAGATTGCAGCCAATACCTTATGAAAGGTCAAATCCGCCATCGCCTTGGCTACCTCCAAACGAACCTCATTATTTAAGGTAGCAAATTCAAGATAGTGCGCATTTTCAACATCAGCTGCCGGAATCACCGCTTGACGATATTTTTTGACCATCGCTACCGTACGACTCAAAAGATTACCGAGATCATTGGCCAGCTCACTATTGACCCGCCCCTTGATCGAAGCTTTGGAAAAATCTCCATCGGCCCCGAAAGGGACCTCCCGCAAAAGAAAATAACGAAAAGCGTCAACGCCGTACTCCTCAACAATGACTTCGGGGTCTACCACATTACCAACCGATTTAGACATTTTCTCACCCTCTACCGTCCACCAACCATGGGCAAAAACCTGACGCGGCAGGGGCAAATCCGCAGCAAAGAGAAAAGTCGGCCAGTAGACCGCATGAAAACGTAAGATGTCTTTACCGATAAGATGAATATCGGCGGGCCAGAGACGTTTAAAACGCTCCATATCGTCAGGAAAACCGGCAGCGGTAAGATAGTTAATCAAGGCATCAAACCAGACATAGATAACGTGGCGCTGATCATCGGGTACGGGAATTCCCCAGTTGAAACTGCTACGACTGATACTTAAGTCACGCAGGTCTTCACGTAAAAAACCTAAGACTTCGTTAAGCTTACTCTTCGGCATAACAAAGTCGTCATGCTCTTGCAAATAATCGAGCAAGCGCTCTTGAAAAGCCGACATAGCAAAGAAATAACTCTCTTCCTTGACCTTCTCAGCCGGGCGCCCGCACTCGGGACAGTTCTCGTTGTCAAGCTGCTTTTCGGTCCAGAAGGTTTCACAGGGCACACAGTACCAATCTTCATAATGACCTAGATAGATACTGCCCTGTTCTTTAACCATTTTGAAAAAGGCATGCACAGCCCGATGATGGCGCTCCTCACTGGTTCTGATAAAATCGTCATGTGAGATATTCAAAACCTGCCAGAGATGGATAAAACGCTCAACCACCTCATCAACCAGCTCTTTGGCGCTTAAGCCTTTAGCGTTAGCGGTTTTCTCTATTTTCAGGCCATGCTCATCAGTCCCGGTCAGAAAGAAGACTTGCTTGCCCAACAAACGCTGATAGCGAGCCACGACATCGGCGGCTATCGTCGTATAGGCATGACCGATATGAGGCACATCGTTAACGTAGTAGATAGGGGTTGTAATATAGTAGATTTTTTCATTGGCATCACTCATGATTGCTCTTTCTTCCTCTTTTCCCGGTTCCCGGATCGATTGGAACCTCTTTGATTTCTTGAACCTTTTTTACTTTTTGCATCTCCACTCGAAGATCCATCACTCTTTTTACCTGAACTTTTATCTGGATCTTTGCCCGATGCTTTGGCGGGATCTTTGACCGAAGGCTTGGCCGAACTGGCATCCGCTCTCTTCTCAGACCCTTTCCAATCAGAGCTGGCTGATCCTCGTTCAGAACTATTTTTACTACTCCTGCGACCTTTGGGACGCCCCTCAGAGTTGCGGTAATTTTCATACTCATAACCCAGGCAACACATCAGGCGGCCGCAGATACCAGAAATTTTCATCGGGTTCAAGGCCAGATTCTGCTCCTTTGCCATCTTCACGGTAACCGGTGCAAAGGTGGAAAGAAATGCTGAACAACAGAGCTCCCGACCACAGATGCCAACTCCTCCAGCCATCCCGGCCGCATCGCGGATACCAATTTGCCGCATCTCAACCCGAACATGTAAAGTATGGGCCAGCTCCTTGACCAATTCACGAAAATCGACCCGATTTTCTGCCGTAAAATAGAAGATAATCCGATTACTGTCATGCATGATTTCAGCCTGCACAAGCTTCATCTTCAGTTTGTAAGCTTTGATCTTATCACGACATATTTGTGAGGCTTCGATTTCACGCTCTGAATTATCCTTGAGTTTTTCAAAGTCATCCTCCCTGGCCTTGCGCAACACTTTTTTAACGGTTTCCGAAGCTACCCCGTCGGGCAATACTGCCCGTTCCGGCGGAACCACCACCTGCCCCATATTTACCCCGCGATCAGTTTCTACTACCACAGTATCATTAGTCTTAAGGTGCAAGGCACCAATCTCAAAACAATAGACCTTGCGGGAGCAACGAAAAGATACTCCGGCATAACGTTTAACCATTTAAAAACCCCTAAATTAGTTTTCAGTCGTCAGTCGTCAGTCGTCAGCTCTTAACAATTTCTCCAGACGACTAACCACTGCCAACTAAATGACTGCAATTTTCATAAAAAAAGCCTCTAAGGCTAGTTTCAGATTGACATTAACCGCCTGACCGCGCTCGATCTCCAATAGTTGTTGGCGCATTGCCAAAAGCGGCTGCACCCCCATATTTGCAAAAGAGGCCGCCTTATCACTCCATCCGGAGTGGGAAAGAGCTGGCGTGTCACCCCTTGCAACACTTGGCCCTTTAACCTGTTGCCCTTGAGCATAAAGCAACGCATCGTGCAAAAAACTGCGCAAAACAAAAAAAAGAACTTCTAAAGTGTCACTCTGACTGGCCTCTTCAGCCAGATCAAGGGCCACCTGCAAACTGTTTTCCGGCAACCCCGAAAAGCGACCCACAAAATCCTGAGCCCAACCCAGATTTTCAGCCTCAAGAAAAAAGAGAGCCCGCTCCATACTCCCTCCAGACCAGACTGCAGCCTCTTCCAAGTCGACTTCGGCAACCTCTCCAGCAACCCTCAGTCGGGCCAGTATCTGTACAATAGTCGGCCCCGACAAGGAGACAAAAGGCAGCACCAGACAACGTGAAAGAACGGTCGCCGGCAAAAGGTTGTGACGATGGCTGAGCAGAATAAAGGAGACCGACGCAAAAGGCTCCTCCAAAGTCTTCAAAAGAGCGTTGGCAGCTATTGGGTTGAGAAGGTGAGCATCCTTGATAATAACTATCCGTCGATCTCCAACAACCGGAGCAAAACTGATAAAGTCTTGCAGCTCGCGAATCTGGTCGATCTTGATCTGGCGTTTTTCGGACTCAACCAGCAAAAGATCAGGATAGAGCTGACGCTTAACCTGAATACATGATGGGCAATGACCACAGGCATCTCCATCCAGCCTTTCAGGACAACTTAAGGCCTCAGCCAAAAACAGTGCGGCCAAGGCTTTGCCGACACCTTGAGGCCCGACAAAAAGCAGCGCCGGGGGCAGGCGGCCGCTTTTAACAATAAAAGAGAGGCGCTCTCGCGCCAGATCCTGCCCTAAGAGATCAGCTAATGGCATATTTCAATGAAAATTCGAGCCAGATATCATTATGAATCATCTCTATCTCCCGACCTGCATCGACCACCCTAAAGCGCTCCTTTTCAGCTTCGGCCAGAGTCAGAAAACCCCGACGAACCCGATTATGGAAATCGAGATGACGTTGTTCAAAACGGTCGGCAACGCCCTCCTCACCGGTTGCCCGGTTGCGCTCCCGAGCTCGCTTAAGACCCTTAAGAGCCGGACAATCAAGGAGAAAGGTCAACTGTGGCCAATGGTCACCAACCACGAGACGATTGAGACTTTCAAGCAAAGAGATCTCAACTCCATCACGAGCAAATCCCTGATAAACCCAAGTCGAATCGACGTAACGATCAACCAATACCAGGGCCCCACGCTGCAGAGCCGGGGCGATAACAAGGCGAAGATGCTCACGACGATCAGCCAGGTAGAGTAGTAATTCAGTCAGAGAATCGGGGTTATGGGCAGGATCCAAGAGAAGTTTTCTGAGTTCTGAGCCCAAAGGGGTGGCCCCTGGCTCCCGTGAAACGACAACCTCTCTTCCGGCAGCTCGCAAACGCTCAACCAACAAAACAATCTGAGTTGATTTACCACAACCTTCAACTCCCTCAAAAGAGATAAGAGTACCCGTTTCAGAAGATTTATTCATCAACGCAACCGCTGAGCCAGTTCAACCACAGTCTGACAATAGAGAGTACTATGATTATAGCTCCAGACTATCTTTTCCCGGGCCTGACGATCAAGCCCGGCCCGCCAGCCATGGACCTTGAGATAGTTAGCGACACTGGCCGCGGCATCCTGAAAATCATAAAGATCAATAAAACCGTCACCATTGCCGTCAACAGCATAGCTCAGACAGCTGCTCGGAATAAACTGACAGATACCGAAAGCACCGGCCCAGGAACCCTTAACCTGATCGATATCGAGACGATCAGCCAAACGCAAGAGAGCCACAAGTTGTTCATAACCCCAAGCCGATTTTTTCCGGGCCCGACGCTGCAACCACTGGTAATCAAGTTCAGGATATTTGGGGAG
>DAOWIX010000110.1 GCA_030640695.1 Deltaproteobacteria bacterium
ATCATCACCAGCAACCGGGTCGGCGACATGTTTCTACCGGGCTGTAAATCATTCATGGACAAAGCCCGGCAGGAAAAGACCGTCAATGATACGGTTGTGGTTGGCTATAACCAGGCCGTCCTGATGGTTTACAAAGGTAACCCCCTCAAGATCACCCCGGATCTGCGCAATCTCAGCGACCCACGCTACGCGGTCGTTATCGCCAACCCGGAAAATTGCAGTATCGGTCGTGTAAGCAATAAAATCCTGGAAAATCTCAACCTCTATCAATCGACACTTGACAATGCTGTCTATATGACAACCGATTCAAAGGATCTGGTCAAAGCCATCAAGGAGAAAAAGGCCGATCTGGTTTTAAACTGGCAGGCTCCGGCTTTCTGGCCGGAAAACCGGGAGACTGTCGAAATCTTGCCACTCGATGAAAAATTCGCCGGTCGACGCGCACTTCTCCTGGGTCGACTGAATTTTTCAGAACACCCTGAGATAGTCGAAAAGTTCATGCAACTGGCAACGTCCCCGGAAGGCCAGGCGATCTTCAGACGCTACGGTTTACATGATTGATGACTGAAAAGAACTACCTTTCAACCCTTTGACTCTTGGACTCTTGAACTCTTGAACGTTAAACCTTATTGACTAGAACCCTAAAAATGACCGAAAAACCAAACAAAAACATCTCGATTCTGCTCTTTTGGTTGCTTTTCAGCACCCTCTTAGGGATGCTCTCTATCTATTTACAACATCGCTATTTCCACTATAAGTTTGAACAACTCACCGAGCAAATTGAGAATAATCAACAGAGAACCAGAATCGGATCATATATTGCTGAAGATCTGAAAACAGTTGAGACCGATTTTTTCCGCCTCCTCGCCTTTACCAACCCCAAAAGCCGAGAGCTTACAGTAAATTTGCTAAAAAGCAGACTGATAGAGATCGCAACCCTGCTCCAAATAATTGAGCATGGCGGCAGCCATATCAGGCTCGTCCCCCTTAACCTGGCCGAGCAGGACATGATGTCCATAAAACTCCATTATCAACCGGAGACCAAGGAAAAATTTGTCGGTGAATTACTGAGCCTTAAAAGTATACTGAGTGAGATCAAGAAAAAAATCCCTCTAATCGTTACCCGACTCAAGCAGGACAATAGTTCACTCCACTCAACCATCAATTTAGCCTTTTTGAGACAGACGGAATCATACTTCACCCGGGCCAATGAACGAGCCAACAAACTACTCTACGACAGCAACTTAGAGCTCCAAACCCTGCATCGCCAGATCAATGAAAAAGCGCATAATTTCACTACAATTGAGATGTTCTCGAACTTTTTCACAATCATCATCGTTATGCTGCTCGGAGGTTTAATCAGTAGTAAAATCACTTTAATCAACCTGGATCTTGAAAAAAGTAATGAAACATTACGCAAATCACGTCAGGAGTTACAAGAGAGCGAAGAGAAGTTCAGAACCGTGGCCTTTTTCACCTACGCCTGGGAGTATTGGCTGAGTGAAAAAGGGGAACCCATCTACATCTCACCCTCATGCGGGCAGATAACCGGCTATGACGCAGAAGATTTTTTTCAAGATCCCGATCTTCTCCGAAAAATCATTCATCCGGACGACCGGGAGCGACTCATATCCCATTTCTCCGATAGCATTGATCGCAATGCCTGCCAACTTGAATACCGGATCATCACCAAAGAGAATGAAGTACGCTGGCTCCAACACTCCTGCCTGCCGGTCTACAACAGAGCTGGCGGCTATGCCGGACGGCGGGGTTCAAACTACGACATTACCGAACGACATCAGGCCCGTATAGCCTTGGCAAATGCTACCAAAGAGTGGGAGACAACCTTCAACTCAATGCCCGATGCCATCGCCATCCTTGATCTTGATCACCGGATCACCCGCATCAACCGAACCATGGCTGAAATGATTAAGCTCAAGCCCCATCAATGCCTGGGACTGCCCTGCTACGAGTTGGTGCATGGCACCAAACAGCCTCCAGATTACTGCCCCCATAGCCGACTTTTACAGGATGCCCGAGAACACAGTACCGTGATTTTCATGGAACATCTTGAACGCTATTTCCTGGTCACCGTCTCCCCCCTCTTTGACGACGACCACAGACTATTTGGTTCGGTTCATATTGCCCGCGACATTACCGATCAAAAGAGACTGGCTCATGACCTGCAGGAATCACATGACAACCTTGAAAAGATTGTCGCCGAACGCAGTGCCGAACTCCAACACACCCACCAACAACTCCTCCATAGCGAGAAGCTTTCAGCCATCGGACGACTTTCGGCTTCCATCGCCCACGAGATCAACAACCCCCTCTTCGGGATCATGACTATCCTCGGCGGCCTCAAAAAGAGAGAAGGGCTTTCAAACAAAGGTCACGACGCAGTTGAGCTGGCGCTTAGTGAATGTACGCGGGTCAAAAAACTGATCACCAGCCTTCAGGATTTCCACCGCCCGACGCCCGGCCGTTTTGTCGCGCAGGAGATTAATCCACTCATCAATGAAGTCCTGCTACTACTCAGCAAAGAGTTTAAAAACCACCGCCTGCATATCATAAAAGATTATGCCGACGGTCTCCCGGAGATCAAGATCGTCGCCGACCAGATCAAACAAGTGCTACTCAATCTTCTGCAAAATGCCGTCGCGGCTAGTCCTCCAAACTCCAGCATCACGATTACTACCAGAGTAATGAACCATCAACTCGTCATCTCGATTAAGGATCAGGGAGATGGCATTACACCAGAAAATCAAAGACACATCTTCGAGCCTTTTTTTACAACCAAGTCCGAGGTTAAAGGTACGGGACTCGGACTTTCGGTCTCTTTTGGCATTATCAAAAGCCATAACGGTGAAATCGCACTTGAAAGCAGCCCGGATCAGGGCTCAACCTTCACCATCTTGCTACCTCTAAATAGAACTGTAGAGAGAAAGGTAAAACTATGAACAGCAGTAGTAGCCGAATTTTAATCGTTGATGATGAAAAATCGATCCGTCTGAGTCTGGCTGATGAACTTGAAGATGAAGGGTACTCCGTCAGCACCGCCGCCAATGGTGAGGAGGCTTTTGAGATCCTGAAAGAGAACGCTTTCGACCTGGTCATTACCGACCTGATGATGGAAGGTATCGATGGGATCGAGGTCTTGAAAAAAGCTAAAATCCTGGATCCCGTGATCAGCGTACTGATCCTGACCGGTTACGGTAATCTGGAAACCGCAATTGCCGCCTTGCGACTCGGAGCCGATGACTATCTATTAAAACCCTGTGAAATCAACGAACTTCTCCTGCGGGTTAAACGCGGCCTCGAAAAACGTGAGATGCAGAAGAAAATTGCTCTCTACGAAAATATTTTTCCGGTTTGTGCTGGCTGCAAGAAGATCCGTGATGACGACGGTCGGAAACCGGGCAGCGGCGAATGGCTGCAGATGGAAACTTACATCATACGCAAAACCGGCATTCAACCAAGCCACGGTATTTGCCCCGAATGCGCCGAAAAAATGAGGGCGGAGATAAAAAGCATTAGTAAGTAACTAATTATAACCAATGAGACAACTAATCCCCTCACCGAATATAATCAATGACCTACTGGCAGAAAACTGGGAGCTGCGCTGGCGGGTTCTTGAAGTTTTTCACCAGACGCAGCTTATGTTGCGCGATTTTGCCCGATCCTCACCTGAATATAAGCAGGCTCGATCTTTGTGCAAAGAGATGGCGGGACACCTTAATGGTGCCAGTGACATCAATCTGCACCTGGTTCTTACTGCAGCCTGGTTTTTAGGCGGCAGCCATTTCCTCCTGCTGGCTTTAGAAGAGATCGGGGTCGATGACCCGGAAACTGGTGACCCCGAAACCAACCGTCTGAAAAAACCGCTCATTAATAATCATCCAGAAATCTCTTTTTTCGACTATTTCCACTCCCTTATGAGTCGTAACAAAGCGGTCGACGCAGCCACGGCAACCGCCGTCAAAATTTTTCCACCTGATCTCAGCTTGCCCTTGCTCTGCAGCATTCCAGAACGTGAACCACGACTTGCCGGTCTCACCTTGCTGAAAGCGCGCCATCCAGAGCTCTCCTTTAATAACCTTCTTCTTGAAAAAGAACTCTCACTCCTGAAAGATAAACCGGAACTTTTAGACTTTATCGGTCCCTCTTTGAGTCCCGAACAAGAGATTATTATTACGGAATTAGTTACAAACCTGCTTACAAATGACAATTTCTCTACAGAATATGCGATTAAAGCCGCCGGGCGCCTGCAACTTGAGAAGTGCCGTCCTCAACTGCACAAGATGCTCGACGACAACCCTCTCGCGGCTGGGGCCTTGGCTCGTCTCGGCGATGAGGAAGGTTGTAAGAGAGTGCTCAAATCCGGCAAATCATGGCGGCGCAAAAAAAGAACAGCCGTCCTTTCCGAACTAGTGGGGTGTCAGAGCCCCGCCGCCCTGGAACTACTACAAAACCGGGCCCGACAGGGCAACCTTGCCGAACGCCGTGAAGCTTTGGGAGCTCTTGGTGAAATGCGAAGCTCTGAAACTTTGCAAATAATCCGCGACCTCCTCAACAAAACCAATAAAAAAGATGAGCTCAACCTGCTCTTGCAAACCCTCTCGGGACCCAGGTGGCCGGGAGAGTGCCATGATGCCGCTAATCAATTAGCTCAATGGTCGGAGAATATAGAGCTCTACCCAACCCTGCTCCAAGCTCTGGCAACCTTTGGTTACAGTGACGAATGGGCCGACATTTTAGACAAAATCAAAAGCCCCGTCCTCAAACCACACTATCGAGAGATCGCCCTCTTCATGGGCCGTTTTGCTGATCATCCCAAAGTCCGCCAAAACCTCCTGGCTCTAACCGGTGATATTGACTGGTCTTTTTCCTATCGTCTAATTAATCTCTTATCCCCGGAACTCAAAAGCGCCGACATCCCTCTCTTGCTGAACCTGCTTACTGATCGTGAAGAGGGTCGCGCCTTGACCATTAAAGAGCGTCTGACCAAAGGCCAGGATCTTGAACGGATGACCGATGCCCTGGCGGAATTCTTTGAGCAACATCCCGAAATTGCCAACCTGACCATTGAAAAACTGCTGACCGACGTCACTATCGGCACCCAACCCACAAGTGAAAAACTCTTTGCAAATCTCAGACAGCAGCCCACTGAATTGATCAAACTGATTCTCGGCAGCGGCCCCGATAACGATCACACCACTATCGCTGATCATGACTTCCCCTTACTGATGGCCATGCACTTACTCTCTGAAATCGAGGTTGACGGCAGTGATTGTTTTGCGATAGTAGTACACCGAACCCGCCGCTATAGCGGTTTTTTCCGCCAGAGCATAACTGCGGCTCTCAACCTTCTACTTGACCGAAAAAATGAGCTTAACAATTTTCAAAGCCTGCACCTCTTAAACAAGATTATTGACTTTATCCGAGGGCGACCTCACTATGAGGAGTTACGACAAAAGATCCTTAACCGAATCATCCACATAACCCGCAACAGCAGGGAACTCAAGGTCTACAATGAAGCCTCTCAAACCCGGGAGCTTAAGATTTTCAAGGTTAAGAAACTCTGATGGCTAAAACAGTTTCAATCTTCTTTAACAACGTCAACCTCCAGGTCTACAGCCAGGATGAGGGGAGCGGCCACATTGAGTCGGTTCACCTCGGTGAGATTTCAACCACCGTCGAGATCAACACGCCCAAAGGTCCGGAACATATCCACCTAATACCCGCCATGATCTGCTATGCCGACCGTATCTATTGCGGCCAGGAGGTTTTCAGCCAGAAAAAATTCAACTCTACGGCCACTTTCAAATACATGAAGCAGTATATGGGCAAGAGGCAATACCTACCCCGGATTATCGGTGACCAGGAGATATCTACCTTCCAGGCCGCCACCGACCTGCTCATCAACATTATCGACCGCATCCATAAACTCTACGGCAAAGATCAGGTGGCGATGATTGTCTTTGTCGTAGAGCCTCTTAACTTCTCACTTTTTGCCTCGACCATCGAAGAGTTCTGCCTGCGAATCGGCCTTATCAATTACAAGGTCGTCGATGAAGCGGTTTGCGCTCTTTTAACCTACGATCTTGCCAACCAGATAAACCAACACTTGATCTATCTTCATTTCGGCTATACGACCATCGACCTATACTTAGTCAAGATTGTCGAAAGTAACCGCGAACCCCGGCTCCAGAGTGTAATCATCTGCAGCATGCATAAAAACTACGGCGGAGCTGATATAGACAAGGTAATCCAGAACTACTTTGCCGACAAAATCCCCCTGAGTATGAAAAAGACCCGGGAGATAAGGGGTAAACTTAATCTCAAACCACAATATCATGAAATCTATGAAGGGGTTGTCGATTGTCAGTCATTCGGCCAGGAAAGAAGGGAAGGTGCTTGAGGTTTCCGAACCTTACGAGCGCAAAGGCATTGGAGTAGGGGCTGTACACTATGTTGTGCTTACGAGACTGCAATATTGG
>DAOWIX010000189.1 GCA_030640695.1 Deltaproteobacteria bacterium
GGTCAAAACTCTCGCCATTAGTACCTTACAGGTTATTTTCGGTTTAAAAAAACAAGAAAATGTTCTGATAAGAGTACTTATTTGCGGGCCGAAAGGCCGCTTTTAGGTTGCGGATCACGACCCCGCATTCGTTAAACGTTGCCAAAAGTACTGCAAGCCGCCACTTTTCGAACGTAATGGCAAGCGCCGCAAACGGCGGGCGACCTCCACAAAAGAGCGGCTCGCCGGTGATTCCGGTTGATACTCTACCACCGCCTGTTGCCTACAGACCGCCATCGGCACATTTGCATCTTTGGGAATATATCCCAAAAATACCAAGGTGATGTCAAGAAATTTTTCCCCAACCCGGCTCAAATGGCTATATACCCGCCGAGCTTCCGACTCCCCGGAAACTTGATTGAGCAGAAGATAGAACTTCTTTTCACCGTAACGGTTGCAAAGTACTTTCATCAGAGCGTATGCATCGGTCATAGAAGTTGGTTCCGGAGTCGCCACCACCAGTGCCGCATCGGCCGCCCTGACAAAACTGGTCACCATATCAGAAATCCCGGCCGCGGCATCAATAAAGAGAAAATCGATCTCCCCTTCGATCCGACTCATCTGCTCCATCAAGATTCGCTGTTCCCGAGTACCACTATGGGTAACTTCTTGAATTCCAGAAGCGGCCGGAATGATTTTAATCCCCCGGGGACCTTCGACAATTATCTCATCCAGGTTTTTCTCGCCAGCAAACAGGTGCTGGAGATTATACTCCGGGGCCAATCCCAACATCACATCTAGATTCCCCAAGCCCAGATCAGCATCGAGAACCATCACCCGGTCCCCCATAGCTGCCATGGAACAGGCCAGATTAATAACCGTATTGGTCTTGCCGACCCCACCCTTGCCGCTGGCCACGGCAATCACCTTCACTGAAGAAGTTGGCTTTTGCAATGCCGATGCCTGATCCATAAACTTACCTCAATTTTTTTGATGCTGAGTGATGAACAAAACTCAGCACTCAGCATTAATTTACACTATGTCCAGCAATAGATCCGCCAGACGCTCGGCACTGGCGGTTTCGAGATCTTCGGGTACCTGCTGCCCATCAGTAAAAAAACTTAAAGGCAGGCGGGCGTAGCTTAATGCATTCAGAATTGAACCATAACACTGGGTTTCATCCAGTTTCGTAAAGAGTAGAGCCCGACAGCCAAAAGCTCGAAAGTGAACCAGGTTTTCTAAGAGATCCTCTTCCTGAAGAGCTGCCGGCAAAACCATAAAAGTATCACCTGTCACCCCTTTCAAGAGCCGATAGAGAGCGGCCAAACCATCACGATCTCGCGAACTACGACCCATGGTATCGACCAAAATGCGATCAAAACCGGCAAAGCTATTGAGTGCGGCCAGCAGTTCCCGGCGCTCTTGGACAATTTCAACCGGCGCTTTAAGGCGCCGCCCATACTCTAAAATCTGCTCGGCGGCCCCTAAACGAAAGGTGTCCACCGAGATCAGGGCGACGCGTTCACCGCAAGCCTTAAACGTGGCGGCCAATTTTGCCAGAGTCGTTGTCTTGCCCACTCCGGTGGGCCCCACCAGGGCAATTATCCGAGCCATCTCAGTTCTCGGCAAAACTTCCACCCGCCCCATCAACTGCCGGGCTAGAACCGCCTTGACCAAAGCCATGACAAATTTTTCCGTTTTCCCAATCGGCAACTGGCCACCGACCTCCGCATAAGTTTCCGCCACCAGATCATGAGCAATTTCGGAACTTACCTTGCGGCCCAGCAATTGAGTCAACAATTCCGCAAAACAGGGCTCGGGCCAACCCTCATTGAGACCGCTGCCAACCAACAGACGCCCCATCATTCCCTTTACCAAAGATAGTTCCTGACGCAGCCGATCATATTCCGGTTGAGCGACCGGGGGCTCATGTAAACTGTCGACGTCACGATCATCATTTGTCGACCTTGAGTCCGCACCAGATTGAGCCTTTTTTATCCCGACATCAGCCCCTCTCCCAGGGAACCCCTTTCCAGCTAGATCTGGAGTTTTGCTTACGACTTTAAGTGTAGGGTCGTAATCAACCGCCGCCAAAACCTCAACTTGGACGGCCGCTTCAGACTCCGGATGTTTGACCGTCTCAAGAATAACCGCATCCTTGCCAAAAGCGAGCTTTACAGCGTTCAGAGCCGCGCTACTGTCCTTGCCATAAAAACGTTTAACCCGCACTGTCGCCTCCGGGGCTACTGGCAATCCGACCTAAAGCTTGGACCGTCACCTGTGAAGGCACTTCATTGTGTGACAAAACCGCCAAGCCAGGAACAAAGCGCTCAAGCAGGCGCCGCAGATGAAAACGAACAATCGGCACGCAGAGCAGTACCGGTTTGGCCGAAACCTGGTCAAACTTTTCGTGAAGATTCCGAAACTGCTCAACCATCGCATAAACGATACCGGGATCCAGAGTTAAAAAAGCACCATGATCAGTCCTTTGAATCGAGGCGTTAATTTTCTCCTCCAGACCCGGTTCAAGAGTGACAACATAGAGCCGGTTATTATCAGAAAGATATCCACCGGCAATAGTTCGCGAGAGATCCTGACGAACATATTCGGTCAGAACATCAACATCTCGAACTTGAGTACTATAGTCAGCCATAGTTTCAATAATCGTCATAAGATCCCGAATCGAAACCTGTTCCCTGAGCAAATTCTGCAAAACCTTCTGCAGGGTTCCCCAGGGAACCACCGAAGGCACAATGTCGTCCACCACTTTGGGATAGCGCTGCCCCAGGTTTTCGACCAATTTCTGAACATCTTGACGACTGAGCAACTCATGCAGAAAAAGTTTAATCTTTTCAACGAGATGGGTCGCCACCACAGTCGATGGATCAACCACCGTGTAGCCGGCCAGTTGGGCCCGCTCGCGCTGGCGCTCCTCAATCCACAGGGCGGGCAAGCCAAAAGCCGGCTCGGTCGTTGAAATCCCCTTGATTTCCTGACTTTTGCCATCACTACCCATAGCCAGACAGTAACCCATCAAGATTTCACCCTCAGCCACGACACTCCCTTTGACCTTGAAAGAGTAGCTGTTCGGCTTTAATTGCAGGTTATCACGAATATGGATAGAGGACATGACAATGCCCAAATCAATCGCAAATTGACGCCGAATCAATTTGATTCGCTCCAGCAGATCTCCGCCTTGGGCCTCATCAACCAGAGCGATCAGGGCATAACCAACCTCTAACTCCATGGTATCCATGACCAGCAACTTCTCAACCGCTTCAGGTTCAGCCTTAGTGCTGGCAGCAGCCTTTTCCTGCTCCTTTTCAACAAGTTCTGCCTTGGCCTGTTTAGCGGCCTCCTGCTGTTTATTCAAAAGAAAAGCAGTGAAACCGATCAACCCCGCCAACGAGAAAAAAGAGAGCTTCGGCAGACCCGGAATCATGGCAAATACTAAAAGGGCCAGGGCCGACAGACTCAGCACCTTGGGATAGGCCGTAACCTGGCGAACAAGATCACTCCCCATACTGCCTTCGGCGGCCGAACGCGAAACCATGATACCGGAAGCCGTCGAGATAATCAGAGCGGGAATCTGACTAACCAGGCCGTCGCCAACCGTCAGCGTCGTATAGGTAGCTGCGGATTCGGCCATCGTCATCCCCTGCTGCATAACGCCGATCACGAAACCGGCTATGATGTTGATCAGGGTAATAATAATACCAGCAATCGCATCTCCACTAACAAATTTAGCGGCACCGTCCATAGCCCCGAAGAAATCTGCTTCCCGGCGAATCTCCAAACGTCGTTCACGAGCCTCACTTTCGCTGATCATACCGGCATTAAGGTCAGCATCGATCGCCATCTGCTTGCCCGGCATGGCATCCAAAGTAAAACGCGCGGTCACCTCAGCGATGCGACCGGAACCCTTAGTAATAACCATGAAATTAATAATTACCAGGATCGCGAAGATGATGGTTCCGACGACATAGTTACCACCAACAACAAACTGTCCAAAAGCCTTGATTACCTGGCCGGCAGCATCGGTTCCCTGGTCACCGTTGAGAAGAATCAGACGGGTTGAAGCGACATTCAAAGAGAGTCTGAACAGGGTGGTGACCAGCAACAGAGCCGGAAATATCGAAAATTCCAAAACCTTGATCAGGTACATCGAGATCAGCAGGATCATAATGGCAACACTGATATTCATCGCCAACAAGGTGTCGAGGACGACTGTCGGCAGAGGAACAATCATAACCATCAAGATCGCGATCACAGCAAAAGCCATGACCGCATCCTTGTTAGCAATCAGGTTTAATAAAGATATTTTTCGCGCTTCAGCCATGATAGTTAGTGGGCAGTGGGCAGTGGGCAGTGACAAACAGACAACAACCGACTGACAATTTATTTTACGATTACGCACTCGCTTTAGCTCCGTCTCGCCGGTAGATATAGGCCAGAACCTCGGCGACTGCCTGATAGAGGGTTTCGGGGATCATTTGGTTGAGTTCCACAGTTTTAAAGAGCAGGCGGGCCAAAGCTTTGTTTTCAACCACCGGAACCCCGTGCTCGCGGGCAACCTTTTTGATCTTTTCGGCCATCAATCCGGCCCCTTTGGCAACTACCAGCGGCGCCTCTGAACTCTCCTGATCATAAACCAGGGCCACAGCGATATGGGTCGGATTAGTAATTACGACATCAGCTCTGGGCACCTCCTGCATCATGCGCTGGCGAGCCGCGCTCATCTGCATACTGCGAATCCGCGATTTAACCTGCGGGTCACCCTCCGCCTGTTTCATCTCATCTTTAACCTCCTGTTTGCTCATCTTCTGATTCTCCATAAAGTCCCAACGCTGATAGATGTAGTCAAAAAGAGCCAGCACTAACATCAACAATCCACAGCGCCAGAGAATCTGAAAAGCAACCTGGGCGATAAAGGTAAGAATAATGCCCACCGGTTGATTGAGCAAACTGAAGAAACCGGCGAAATTCTGCCGATAGACACTATAAGCGATATAACCAAGCAGCCCTATTTTGAGGCATGATTTGACTAATTCTACGAGCGGTCTGAGTGACAGGAACTTACTCTTGAAACCGCTGATCGGATTGAGCTTGGAAAGCTTTGGCTTCAGCGCTTTTGGAGTTATCTTGAAACCCACCTGCATCAAGTTTGCAACCAAACCAACAAAAACCATCAGCAACAGGAAAGGGGCGAGCAAATAAAACATCTGCCGAACCGTCAGCAGGAAAAGGTTATAGACTGTCGCCGGATTGATTTCAAGCAACATAGCGTACTGAAAAAAATACCGCATCACTTCGGCTGGCCCATCAAAAAAGCGGCCGCCGGCAAAAAAGAAGAAGGCAAGCCCAGCAATCAGGATAAAGGCCGATGAGATCTCCTGACTCTTGGCGACCTGCCCCTCTTCCCGAGATTTACCAAGTTTTTTTCCGGTCGGTTTTTCAGTTTTGCTCGGATCTTTAGCCATTGTCAGCCGCCCCCGGAAACACTGAGCAGAAACATAATATCGTTAAAGAGAAGTCGATAAAGTCCGCCCAACATAGTCACCAAATAAGGAAAGGAAAAACTCATCAACAACATCCCTAAAAGAATTTTTAAGGGCATACCGACAATAAAGATATTCATCTGCGGTGCCGTTCTGGCGACAACTCCTAAACTAACATCACTGAGCAACAGGGCCGCCATCAAAGGTGCCGCAATCTTGATAGCAGTTGAAAAAATGGCTGCCGAATAACGCAGCATCAACTCCAGCAGACCCTCCCCAGGCGTAAATCCTGCCAGTGGGATCAGATTGAAACTTTCGGCCAAAGCCTTAAAAACCCAACGGTGCGCACCAAAAGCGAGAAAGAGCAACATCGCCAACATATAGTAAAATTGAGCGATCAGCGGCACCTGCAGACTGGTCACCGGATCGACAACATTAGCCACGGCGAAACTCATCTGAAAACCAATCATCTGACCAGCCGTCTGCACCGCTGCAAAAACCAGACTGGCAAGCAGACCGACGAGGAGGCCAATAACCATTTCCCGCAACAGAGCCAGGGCGATCTCAACCAACTCCAAGCTAAAAAGCGGAGGCCCCGCAAGTTCTGGAACGACATTAAAAAAGAGCAACGCCAAAAGCAACGAAAAGGCGGCCTTTAAAGTCCTCGGAACAGCCTTATTACTCAAAACCGGAAAATAGAAGATCAGAGCTGCGATCCGGGTCAGCAGAAGAAAGAAATGGCCAATATCGGCGACGGTTATTACAGGCAGAAAATTCATCGATAATTTTTAAGGCCGTCAATGGATAACATTAGGAATAGAGATCATTATTCGGGTCGTAAAATCAACCATATACTGGAGCATCCAAGGAAAAAAATAGATAACTGCAAGAAAGACGATGACAATCTTCGGAACGAAGGTGAGAGTCATCTCCTGGATCGAGGTTACAGCCTGAAAAATACTGACTAAAAGACCTACCGCTAACCCGGTACCGAGCATCGGCGCACAGATCAATAAGGTCGTCTCCATCGCGCTTTTGGCCAGAGCTACAACAAATTCCGGTGTCATTTTTTATTCCTCAAAAACTTTGCATCAACGAACCAACCATCAAACGCCAACCATCGGCCATCACAAAAAGGATTAATTTAAATGGCAGCGAAATCATAACCGGGGGCAACATCATCATACCCATCGACAAGAGGACACTGGCAACCACCATATCGAGCATCAAAAAAGGAATATAGATAAGAAAACCGATCTGGAAAGCGGTTTTCAATTCACTGATAATAAACGATGGTATCAAAACATGGGTCGGGATATCGGCAAAAGTTCGCGGTCTCTCAACCTTGGCCATTGAGATGAACATCGCCAGATCATCCTCATGGGTCTGTTTAAACATAAACTCCCGCAAAGGGGCAAGAGCCCGATTGAAAGCCTCCTCTTGACCAATCGTCTGGGCAACATAGGGCTGAAAAGCGTCCTTATTAATGCGGTCAAAAACCGGATACATGATAAAAAATGTAAGAAAGAGACTCAGTCCCACCAATACCTGATTGGGTGGCATGGTCTGAGTACCGACCGCCTGACGCAGAAAGTGGAAGACAATAACCAGCCGCGTAAATGAGGTCATCAAAATCAAGATTGACGGAGCTAATGCCAGAACTGTCAGCAGAAGCAACACTTGAATGGCGATTGAGACCTGCCCGGGTTCGTTAGTGGCACCTACCCCGATTTGCAGAGTCGGGATTGCAACCTCCTGAGCCGCACCAACAAAAGCCGGGAGCAATAGAAGAAATAATCCTGACATCAGGACGGTCAAAAGAGCATCACGCCTCATCCCCGTCGACTCCTATCGCTGTTTTTGAGGCGATCCTTAATCTGACTAACCACCTCTTGATAGTTCTCCGGCAGTACTTCTGACTTTCCAGGTGACTTTTCCGGTGATTTTCCTGGCAAACCCACTGCCGGACGCTGATAAGTTGTCTCTACAACATCATTTTCTGAGGCTGGTGACGGCGTCACCAGCTCCGCTTCCGGTTCTCTCTCCAAAAGGCCTTTCAGATAACCGCCAAACCGTCGACCACTGTGAGAGCCATCCTTAAGCAGGCGCAACTCTTCGACCTTACCGGGATCATTGATGGTCGTCAGCACCGTCATCTGTTCTCCGGAAATACCAACCACCATAACTTCATCAAGGAGCTCAAGTAACATCACCTGATGTTTACCGGAGACCGTTTCGATCCCTAAAACCTTGACTAGACCGGAACCAGAAAAACCACTGCGGCCCCTACGATAACGTTTCAAAAACAGAGACAACGCCACAATAATCAGCGCCAGAAAAATTAGAACAATCAGGCTACGCAGACCCGACATCAGAAGTGATGGAGGTGATTCGGGAGTGCTTTCAACCTCGCTTACGACTTCATCATCTCCTCCACCCGAGCTCTCAAGCAACTTTCGAACACGATCCATTTTCCCACTGGTTTTAGTTTCAATTTGGTTCACAGATGCCGATACCGCGGATTTATCGGGACGAGCCGGAACTTTCCAAGGCCGATACTCTTTCAGGAGTACGACCTGCAAAACAGATTTTTTACGCTCTAGTGCAAGAAAAGATTTTACCTTAAGCGCCGGGTCGCGTTTTTCAAGATACCAATGCAACTCCTGCCCCTCTTTTTCCACTCCGAACGCTGTCACCCAGTCATCATCAATACTCTGTTCCTGAACTTCGGCTTTTAGTCCCTGAGACGGCAAAACCAATACCACCCGCTCTCCCTGATCAGAAAACAAGGCGTTGACCTCAGGTACAGTTTCGTAAGGGATCGTAAAAAGCATCCTCTTGTCAGCCGCTTTAAACCCCAATTCAGCAGCCCAGACTGGCCCACATCGCAGAACTGTTAAAAAAAACACTGCCAGAAAGATGAAAAATGAAAGATGTTTGTTCATTAGATTTCCTACTTGAGCTGCTCAATCCGTTCTGTGGGACTGATGATATCGGTCAAACGAATACCAAATTTTTCATTGACTACTACGACTTCACCCCGGGCAATCAGTTTATTGTTAACCAGAACATCAAAGGGTTCTCCAGCCAGTTTTTCGAGTTCTATCACCGAGCCCTGACCGAGTTGCAAAAGATCATTAATAATCATTCGGGCCCGCCCGATCTCAACTGATAGCTGCAACGGGATATCAAGGATAAAACCGATATTGGGCGGCAGTTGCTGGCGTTGCTCACCATTAAGACTCGACAACAGGCCATCATCGGCAGCCGGTGCGGCTTTACCCGCGGCCTCGTCTTTGATCATCGTCCGCTGCTCTTCGAGCTCACCGGCAACATCATCCCAGGAGATATCATCGATCAACTCTTGAGCACTCTGCTCCGGGGCAGGCTTCTCAACCTCCGGGGTGGCCTCAAGTCCACCTTCATTTTCCAACTCTTTTTTTACTTGATCAAAAAGATCATCCATCGGGACACCTCTTATCCTTTTACTCTCTGCTTGAGCATGATCGCCTTGGAACCTTTAGAAGTTCCGGCAATCGCCCGATATTTAAAGCATTTTTCAACATATACTTTCATCAATTCAGAAGCATCCTGGCGTAAAGGAATAACGTCCCCGACTTTCATTTCAAGAAGCTGACGGGAGGTAATCTCAGTAGTCCCCAAGTTTGCTGAAATATCGACTTCGGCCGTCATCAGGCGGTTGACCAATCGCCGCAACCAAGTGACATCAACCTCTAGCCGTTCACTCTGAAAACCTGTGTAGAGTTTATTACGCAACGGTTCGACCAACGAGTAAGGAATACAGACCGTAATCGCTCCGGAAAACTCCTCCATCTCGAGGGTAAAGGTGGAGAGTATAACGACATCACTGGCCGGTACGATGGTCACAAACTGAGGGTTGATCTCTGAGCGAACAAAGGAAAAACGAATATCTTCTATCGGACTCCACGCATCTTCCATACAAACCAGAGAAGCTTCTACGACTTTGCGGACAACGCGCTCCTCAATAGCGGTAAAGTCGCGCCCCTCAACCTTAACGGTATCGCGGCCACCGCCGCCAAAAAACATATCAATGAGAGAGAAAACCAACTTACTCTCAACAATAACCAACGCCATCCCCCGCAAAGGTTCCATCTTGAAAAGATGAATACTGGCCGGCACCGGAATTGTTTTAAGAAACTCCCCGAATTTCATCATATCCGACACCAGAGGAGTGACATCAATGACCTTATGCAACAGAGTTGAAAGAGAAGTTCTGAAGGTCCTGGCAAACCGCTGATTAATGATTTCCAAGGTCGGCATCCGACCCCGGATAATCCGCTCTTGGCTGGTCAGATCATATGATTGGAACTCGTCGTCATCCAACGGCTGGTCGGTTTCGGTTTCAACTTCACCACCACCTACCCCCTGTAGCAGAGCATCAATTTCATCCTGTGACAGAACCTGACTCATAAAAAAACCTACTCCGACAAAACCGTTATCAGTCGTCAGTAAAAACCGGAAACTAACAACTGGAAACTAGCTTACTGTACAACAAACTCTTCCCAATATACCTTGGTCACCTTACCGCTAACCAAGTTGACATTTACCCGTTTGATGATATCCTGACGCAGAAGAAACTTCCCTTCCATGGTGCTGATCTCATCCGCCGTCTTGGAACTCAGCATTGTCAACACGACATCCCTGAGCTGAGCTCGACGTTTATCAACCTCTTCGAGGAGCTCTTCGTTGCTGAGCTCAAGCTTCATTGTCACCTTAAGATAGCGCCGCGATTTTTTGTCCGCCAGGTTGACCACAAATGGTTTAAGAGCAAAAACCGGCAAAATCACAGGTTCCGGTTTCTTAGCGGCCTCAATCTCGGCCTGCTGCTCCGCAGTCAACGGAGGCGTCCGCAACAAGAACCAATAAGCCCCAAAGCCACCCCCCCCAAGCAACAGGACAACGATAACAATGATAATCAGAAGACCTTTTTTAGATTTCTTACCTTCTGACCCTTCTTCAACTTCTTCTTCTTTATCTTTTTTTTTCGCCACTTTTCCCCTCCACAAATAACCTATTGACGGTTTTTAAAAATTCAGCCACTCTTATCGAAAGTATGCGCCCAACCGGGCAGGCGAAACACTATCCGACGATTACGCCGACGATTCATCGGTGTATCGTTAACAGCCACGGCGCGATCAGCTCCGTAGGCGGCCAGTAAAACCCTCGCACGTTTGATGCCAAACCGTTCTAGGACGTTTGCTAAGCGCTCCCCACGCCAGGCAGCAAGGGCACTGTTGTCGGGAAAACGAGCTGTTTGCAACGGAAAGTTATCGGTATAAACTTCGACTTCCAAAAGCCCGCTCCAACCCATAAGAAAATCCCCCAACTGACGTACGGTCTCTTCTCCCTGAGGTTTCATAGTATCATCAAGGGTACCAAAAAGCTTGTCGCTCATAATCTCAAGCTCTAGGTTATCGTCAATCACATCAACTCGGAGTAAGGCTTTACCAAGCTTTTGTTCAAGATTGTCAAGCAAACGGCTTAGAGGTTCTGAGAGTCTCTGGTAAAAAGCCAAATCCTTACGTTCTCGAACCTCTCTGGGCTGTTCCTCAAGCGGTACCACTATCGGAATAGTGGTACCGCGATTAAGTACTCCACTAGAACCTGGTCGTGGCCCCCCGAAGACGTCGGTCAGCAAGCTCTGATCAAAGGATGACATCGAAATCAAGAGGACAAAAAAGGTCAACAACAGTAAAAGCATGTCCGAGAGGGTGATCATCCAGCCAGCACCACTCGGCGGCAGAGACCGACTCACCACATTTTTTTTTCGCTGCGCTAGAGACATAAAGATCAGAAAGTAAAGTCACCGACTTTAATCTTTCCCTCCTTTCCGTCAACCCCATAAACCGGGATTCCGCCAATAACCCTCAACAAAAGATACCCCTCCGGCTTGGCTACCGTTTTTGCCGAAGCCGGTTCAGCAACCCGACCAAAAGCACGAACCGCCCCGGCCGGCCAGCCGCCGCGCAGAACCAGAAAACGGTAGAGTCCGGCGGCCCGCAGAGCGGCCAATGGCAAACCTTTCATGGCAGTCGTCGATTTACCACTTTCACTGGTATAGTCGAACAAGTCAAAACGCACCTGGCGAAGCTCTTTGAGAAGACCCGCGACCTTCAACATCAAGGCTTCACCCCCCGGACTCAAACTCGCTGAACCCGGAACAAAAAGAAGCCGGTGAGCCAGAGAGATATCGACCCCTTGACCTTCGGCGAAAACTTTGACATCACTTGTTTTAAGTCCCCGACGTTGCATATAGCTGTCTAATCTGGCCTGCAGATCTTGAGCTCGCTCTTCGACCTGAGGCGCACTCAAAAGTTGTGCTTTAGGAGCCTCCAAGGTATCAATTTCTCGCCCCCCCCCGAGATATCCGAAACTGCCCTGTAAGGAACCCACCGCCACCGCTTTTTTGCTCTCGTCGATTACGGTCATTGAGTAGAAGAGGATAAAGAAAGCGATAAGAATAAGACTTAAGGAGGCCATTAAGGGAGCTAACGTCGTGTTCTCCGCACCCTCCACCAGGAGCCTATCCGAAAATGCCCTTTTTCCCAAACTCTGCATTACACTCAAAAAATTATCCTCGGCAAACTATTAAGACCCGCGATATTTTCTATATATGCCGACTAGCGCGGCCCTTTACGCCAAGCCGGCGGCAGAAAAGATTCAAGTCGATATTGCACTATCTGGGGGTTATCGCCGCGGGCGATGGCCACAATGCCCTCGGCAATCAATCTTCTTGAAAAGAGTTCACGCTGGCTGCGACGACGTAGCTTTCCCGCCAATGGCAAAAAGATAAAATTTGCCAGTACGGCGCCGTAAAAAGTAGTCAGCAGAGCGATCGCCATAGCCGGCCCGATACTGGCGGGATCATCCATGGTCTGGAGCATCTGTACCAGACCAATCAAGGTACCAACCAGACCCATGGCCGGAGCAACCGTACCCATGGTTGTAAAGATATGGGCTCCCAATTCATGGCGTTCGCGCGTACTGTCCATATCAAGGAGTAGAATATCTTCAATGATTTCGGCCTTCAGACCATCAACCAGAAAGACCAGCCCCTGACGCATAAACGGGTCGAGTTTGGCATCATTGCTACGATTTTCCAAAGCCAAAATACCCTCTTTCCGTGATTCTCGCACGAGCTGAACCAGAATATCAATATTCTCATTCAGAGGCATCCGGTCTTTAAAAATGGCGTTCTTTAGGTAGCGTAACAGGCTGGCAAACTCACCCAAAGGGTAGCTTATAAGGGTCGCCCCAAAAGTTCCACCAAGCACAATCAACAGGGAGGGCAGGTTCCAAAAAACCAGCATCCCGCCACCTGTCGCAATTGCTGCAATCACCAGGGAAAATGCAGAAATAACACCTAAAATCGTTGCAAAATCCATTTAACTCTAAAACCTTCGCCTACTCCATGAGATGAACATCTTCATCAAAACAATCGAATAATCCAAAAACTTGATCAGCAATGATTATGCCAGCCCCTTTATCGCCTCTATCCACCACAAAAACACTACCATTAACTAAGAAAAAAGAAAATAACTTTTATTGAAGCAAAACAAACGTCAAAATCTTGACGTTTGTCACAAAACCTGAGCCTCACACATAAAAAAGGCGGGCCCTAGCGGACCCGCCTAAAGAAAAACCACAAACCTAAAATATCTAACGCGGGCGTTGCCCGCAAGTAAGTGCTCTTCTCAGAACATTTTCTTGCTTTTCAAGCAAGAAAATAACCTGTAAGGCACTAAATCTAAGGATGAACCACGGCTAAAATTTTTGCGGTCTCGCCGCCATGACACTGAACCCGATGCGGAATGGCAGAATCATAGTAGATACAGTCACCCTCGTCGAGAATATCTGTGTGGTCACCAAGGGTAACATCGATACGGCCATCCAGAACATAGATAAACTCTTCACCTTCGTGACCATAACATTTGTCATTTTTGATCGTCGCCGGCTCCAAGGTAATAATAAATGGCTCCATGCGCCGATCTTTCTTGCCCGCCCCCAGGGATTCGTAAGTATAGCCATAACGCACCCCCTCTTTCGAGGCAAAGCGCGATACAGCATGCTCTTCACCTTTACGAATCAGGGTAAAAGGCTCAGTCTCCTCCTTACCAAAGAAGGTACCGATATTAACCTCCATCGCCTTGGCCAGATGAACCAACACGCCCAACGAAGGAGAAACCAGATGGTTTTCAATCTGCGACAGAACAGCCGTTGAATAACCGCTCTTTTTCGCCAAGTCCTGCAATGAAACATTCGCTTCCAAACGCAGAGCTTTTATTTTCTCGCCAACCTTGACCGCTTCCATTTTTCCACCCTCAATAATTCTGAATAAATCCCTGAATCGTGATAATATCCTATTTTGCCGTTCAGGAAGCTGCCGCGGCACCCGCTTCAATGGCCTTCTTATTGGCGGAAATCATCTTGTGATACTTGGGATTCAAGGCATCTTTCAAGGCGGCAGAAACCGAATCTACGGCAACCACCCCACTCTTTTGCACATAAGCTCCAAGCGCCACCATATTGGCCAAGCGGGCATTTCCAGCTGCCTCTTCAGAAATAGCATTCAGATCCAGAGCTAGTAGGTCAATATCATCACGCTCTGAGACTTCGGGCGCAACCAGGGTTTTATTCAAGATTACGACACCGCCGGACTTCATCCGCGGCTCAAATTTTAACAGAGATGGTCGATTCATAATAATCAGCGACATCGGCCGCCCAACAATTGGAGAACCTATCACACGCTCATCAATAACCACGGAACAGTTCGCCGTCCCGCCCCGCATCTCAACCCCGTACGAGGGCAGAAAAGTTACATTTTTATCTTCCAAGATCGCAGCATAAGCCAGCAGGTTACCGATCAGCATGATCCCCTGACCACCAAACCCGGCCATTATTACATCATTATACATAAGCTTACCTTAATTAGAGAACGTCGATGACATCTTTCTGCTTCAGGGTTCCTAAAGGAAAATAGGGAATCATCTCTTCAGCGATGCGATCGTTAGCCGCCTGTGGCGTCATGCCCCAGTTGGTCGGACAGGTGGAAAGAACCTCAACAAAAGAGAACCCTTTCCCCTCAATCTGCATCTGAAATGCCTGACGGATCACCTTGCGCGCTTTTTTGACATTGCCGGGAGTGTTAACGGCAACTCGGGAAACCAAAGATGGCCCTTCCAAAGCAGCCAACATTTCGGTCATTTTGATCGGATAACCATCACGGTTACAGTCACGCCCATACGGCGAGGTCGTACTGCGCTGACCGAGCAGGGTCGTCGGCGCCATCTGACCGCCGGTCATACCATAGATTCCATTATTAACGAAGATAACCGTTATATTGTCGCCCCGATTAGCGGCATGAATCACTTCCGCCGTACCGATTGCGGCAAGATCTCCATCCCCCTGATAGGTAAAGACAATATGGTCTTTAAGTACCCGTTTGGTGCCGGTTGCCACAGCCGCAGCCCGGCCATGCGGAGCCTCGATAACATCCACCGCAAAATAGTCATACAGAAAAACCGAGCAGCCCACCGAAGCGACCCCCACGGTTTTCTCCCGCACATCAAAATGATCAAGGGCTTCAGCTACGAGCCGATGGACAATACCGTGATGACAGCCCGGACAAAAATGAAACGGCTTGTCGGTCATCGACTCGGGCCGTTTAAATACTTGTTTCATGCTTTACTTCCCCGTCTACAACTTTTTATAAGTTTCACTGATCACGTCAAAAAGGTCTTCAGGCGTGGGGACCGACCCTCCGGGTCGCCCGTAAAACTCAACCTGACAGTCGCCCGGCAATGAGAGTCTCACATCTTCAACCATCTGACCGGTATTCATCTCGGCAACCAAGAAATTCTTCGTCCGACCGCCCAGAGTTAACAAAGTCTGGCGCGGAAAAGGGAAGAGGGTGATGGGGCGGACAAGGCCGACCTTCATCCCGGCCTCGCGGACCTGAGCAATCGCACTTTTGACAATTCGAGCGACGCTACCAAAGGCCACAACCACCAGTTTCGCATCCTCAGTATCAACCTCTTCGACCATGACATCATCACGTTCAAGACGATCGTACTTTTCCTGCAGATGCCAATTATGTTTCTCCATCTCGCCATCGGCAAGAAAGAGGGACGTGATTCGCCGAGGAGCCCGTCCTTTGGCACCGGTAATCAACCAGTCGCGATCAGGATCACCAGCGGTCTTTTCTGGAAGCCAGGGAACAATCGGTTCCTTGATCTGGCCGAGAATAGCATCCCCTAAAACCAGAGTCAGAATTCGATATTTCTCCGCCAACTCAAAAGCTTTAATCGTCAAATCATAGAGTTCCTGCCCCGTATGCGGAGCCAGAACTATAAGTTTATAATCGCCGTGACCGCCGCCTTTAACCGATTGAAAATAGTCGCCCTGGGTCGCATTGATACCGCCTAAGCCAGGGCCCTGACGACTCATATTAACAACCACTGCAGGAAGCTCGTTACCGGCAAAGTAGGAAAAACCCTCCTGCATCAAAGAGATTCCGGGGCCGCTGGATGAAGTCATACACCTGACTCCAGTCGCGGCCGCCCCAATCAACATGTTGATTGAGGCAATCTCACTCTCGGCCTGAAGAAATTCACCACCAACCGCCGGCAGATGCTCGGCCATATATTCGGGAATCTCATTTTGCGGGGTAATCGGATAACCGAAATAGTAGTGACAACCGGCATTAATTGCCGCCATCGCTATAGCTTCGTTACCTTTAGTAAAAACTTTTTTCGGGGCACTCATGCCAAACCTACCTCCAGACCGCAAGCGCTACATCAGGACACATCTCGGCACAACGACAACACCCAATACAAGCATCCGGGTTGACCACAACTACGTGCTGATAGCCACTCAAATTAATCCCCTTCCCGAGTTCAAGAACATGCTCGGGACAGGCGTCGACACAAAGAGCACAGCCCTTGCAACGTTCTATCTCTATTTCAACCTTTGGCATCGTCTCTATTTTTCTCCCAATGGCTCTATTTTTTGCCCATTATCGCGACAAAATCCGCTCCTATCAATAAAAAACAACTCTATAGTGGCTTGCGAAGATGGTTGTCAACCTAAAAATCAAAAGTCTGCAGCTTGATGTCCCGGCTTCAGACAAAGCTGAAAAATGAGAAATCATCGCTCCCGACATCAGTTGGCGTTTGCGAAAAAAAATCGGTGGCAGCGGCCAGAAAATCGAGATATTCAGAAAAACGTTCCGGCTCGCTGACCCGCTCAACCTCACAGCCGTAGTAGAAAAAACCATCAACCAACCCGGTTTTCACATTCTTGACCTTGCATTTAAGCTGCAGGCGACACTCTGGAGTAACATTCATCTCCAATAGAAAATTACGTGCTATCTTGCTTTCGCTGACGACGCCCACCCCTCGCGGCCCCACATCAACCATGTAGGAACGTTGCGACAGAAGGACACTGTGACCGTCCTTGTGCATCGCCGTTAAGGTTACCGGAACAAAACCATTATAACGGGGATTACTCCAGATTATCTCTTTTTTGATCCCCTCTTCATCCGGCAACTTAAGACAAAGATGGTAGAAGGGAACGTAGCTTACCTTGAGCACCGAAGTCTTGAAATCATACCTGATACCAGCATACTCATAGCTCAGGTAGAGGAGGTTGTTAATATATACTGAATCGAAATAGCGCCAGCGCCCGGATTGCGTCTTATATTTTGGTCGGTCTACGATTATGCTGTCACCAACCCGAGTCAAGAGGTGGGTCTGAAACTTATCGCCGGAAACAACTTTGGCTATATTTACTAATTGGTATTGTGAAAATTGCAAATCTACGGACACTTTTCGAACCTCTATTTCCCACGTTTTGGGGATCTAGGTAAGGCCAGCCCCCGACAAAATGTGAGGGCTTTGGTCATCAGCGGCCTTTTTGCAAGTTTTCCCAGACTTCCTCAATCTGAGCCCGGGCATACGCAATATCTTTGGTATTATCAATCACAAAATCTGCAAACTGCAATTTCTCATCAATCGGTAGCTGAGCTTTAAGAATATTTGCCGCAGCTTCCGGAGTAATACCGTCGCGGGCGGCAAGACGCTCAACCTGCACCTCGGCCGGCACATGAATAACCAACATTTTATCAAAGAGATACTGCAGATTCAACTCAATCAGCAAAGGCACCGACACCTGAATAATCGCTTCCGGATCCTTGGCGGCAATCTCGTTAGTCTGCCTGAAAAACTCATCATAGATGGGCGGATGAGTAAAGGACTCGAGTTTTTTGCGCATCTCCATATCGCCAAAAACAATATCTGAAAGTTTTTGGCGGTCCAGAGAACCATCCTCAGCTAACACTTGACGACCAAAATAGTCAACAATTTTTGCCAGCCCCGGGGTGCCTGGCTCAACCACCTGACGAGCAATCAGATCAAAATCGATAAGCGGTGAACCCAACTCACTAAGCATCTCGGAAATCGTACTTTTACCACTGGCTATCCCACCGGTGACGCCCAGAAGAAGGTGCCGACCATCTCCCTTAACCTTCTTCATCATCTCATCAAGCCCGAGATAGGTCGGCGGGAAAACTGGAGCAGCACTATTTTCGGCCCCGGCAAAACTGATCGGATAACGTACACCCCGCCGATACAGAGCCTCCAAGCCAGACAGAGCTTTTGCCATCAAGCCCACCGGAATAGCCATCACCAACTCATCATCCTGGGCATGACCGTAACGACGTTCTCCATAACAGGGAATCCCCACTGAGGCTTTACCGTTCTCATAACAACGGACAATAGCATCGGCACAAGAAGACTCCCCGACACAGGCAAACTGCATCACCTCATAGTCTGAGAACTGGATCGCGTTAATCAACATCATTATCTGAGCCGGGTTGGCATAAA
>DAOWIX010000181.1 GCA_030640695.1 Deltaproteobacteria bacterium
TCGCTCGAAACACGCCCGCAGCCTCAGCCGCAGCCAAATCGACAAGGGCATCTTCGATACTCGTGAAAGCGTTAGCCGCTGCAATCTGCCCAAAACAATAGGGATCATCGACCATCGGCGGAAAAAAATCAACCGTCTGCACCAGAGCGCGCTCATCATCAAGCCGAAAAACCCCGGCATCATCGGCCCCTTCAAGGCCAACCAGAAGTCGTTCATCGACCGGCAGCTCCAAGCCCTGCAACACATCCGCCAGATCCGACGGACCAATTTTCGCAGCTCAGCCGGACGCCGCCGAGAGGGTGGAGAGTCTAGTCTTAGCGTTTTTCAAATTTTCGTTACTCATAAAATCTCACCATTGTATAAATTTACTGGTTCGGCACTAAAACTTCCCGATCCTCGTTCGCGGTCTCATCAAGTAACTCTTCAACCTCCGCATAGACCCGGCGCCAGCCGATTGCTTCAAGGCAAAGTTGAGTTTTACAGGAGCGTTTGCGGCAGGGACTGCAGGGTAGTGGATGACGAACGATGCGATATGGTGCCCCATAGGGGGCATTTACTTGCGGGTGGGTTGGGCCAAAGATCGCTACCACCGGCGTATTCATGGCGACGGCCAGGTGCATGGGACCGGTATCTCCGCCGACATAGAGGTCACAGGCCGCAAAGATGGCGGCGAGATCAAGCAGGGAGGAGGTTTTTTTAGCGACTACCACCGGAACTCGTAAGTTTCCGGCGATCAGCTCAACCGTTTCCCGCTCATCCGGCCCCCAGGTCAAGATGACCCGGGCTCCGATTTTTTCGACCAACGCATTAATCAAACCGACATAACCATTTTGATGCCAGCGCTTATAGGCGGTTTTTTTACTGCTGCCGGGATGCAGGGCGATAATCGGCCCGTCGCCCTGGAGTTCTTCGAGACCGGCCAGAGAGGTTTGGGCTCGCTGATGATTGCCGGCAGTTACCGGCAGTTGATAAGTGACCGACCCTGCGGACGGCACCCCGAGAAATTCGACAAATTCCAAAACCCGTTCAACCCGATTAAGATCCGAACTTGAGGGTCTAAAATGATGGGTGTAAAAGCGGTGGCTGCCCTCTTTGGCATCTGGACGGGCAAAGCCGACCCGATCTGGAACCCCGCTGAACCTGGCAAAGAGAGCACTTTTGAAAATCCCGTGGCAATCGACAACCAGATCAAAATCCCCGGAACGTAGTTCGCCAAGCAGGGTAAAGAGTGAGAGTAAGGCGCTTCCTAAACGCTTAGGAGAACGCCAAAAACCACTAAAAAGTCCGCGCTCAAAAATCAAGACCCGATCAAGGACGACGTGCCCTTCGAGCACCGAGGCTGCCGCCGGCTCCACGAGCCAGGTAAATCTGGTTTCAGGAGAATGTCGGTGCCAGGCATTAACCGCCGGCAGAGTACGCACCACGTCACCAATCGCACTTAGACGAATGATCAAAATATTTTTGCACTTATCAACAGAATTCAAAAATCAGCTTCCTCGTTAAATACAATAACAGACAAACAAGAACCTATGTAACTATTCCGGTGCACTCATAGCTTTGGCAGAACTGAATGCTTACGAACCTATAATATATCATTTTCACAAAAAAAACGGCAAGCTTTAATCGTTTTCCTTGATTTTCAACCAAGCAGCCTCAATTATACTTGACTTAACTTACAAACAAGCTCTATTCTGCAAAAAAAAGAACCTAATCAAGGGTCAAAAGAGGGAGGCATAGTTGAACGATAAAGAGAAAGGGCTACTGGATCGATTGAAGGGGCTGCTGCATGGCGACCAGGAGCCACCGCCAACCGAAGAGGAGCTCTTTGAAATTATCAATGCCAGCGGCGAAACCGGAGTTATCGCTGACGATACCCATGAGATGCTGAGCAGCGTCATTCAACTCAAAGAGACCCAAGTCCAGGAAGTAATGGTTCCACGCACTGAATTTGCGGCAATTGCGGCAGACCACAGCATCCACGAAGAGCTTGAAACCATCACCAACAAAGGTTTCTCCCGCTATCCTATTTTCCATGACAACCTTGACCAGGTGATTGGTATTCTCTATGCCAAGGACATCCTCAAACACCTGAATCAAGACTTAAACCAAATTCACCCACGCGACATCATGCGTCCGGTCTACTTTGTGCCCGAAACCAAAAAGGTTCAGGAGCTACTCCAGGAGTTCAGGGTCAAAGGTATCCATATAGCGGTTGCTGTAGATGAATATGGCGGCACCTCGGGCCTGGTGACGATCAGCGATCTGGTTGAAGAGATTATCGGTAAAATCTACGAAGAAGACCGCCCCGTTGAAGAGAGTGAAAAGCTCATTGAAAAGCATGATGACGGTTCATACCTGGTCAACGGTAAGACCGAGATTGAAGAGATCGAAGAAATCTTTGGCCTTGAGATAGATAATCGGGGCAAATTTGAGAGTGCTGGTGGGTTGGCGGTTTTCTTGAGCGGCAGTATCCCGCAAGCCGGTGAGAGCTTTGTCTACAAAAATATCTCATTGACAATTGAGGCGGCCGACAATCGCCGGGTAAAAAAAATCCGCCTGCGACCACTTGAAGAACAGCCAGGCGATCCTGATCCGCCTTCACCGGTGACCTCCCCAAGAACGCCGGAAACTGTCACTGCAACCGAACCGAACCACAACTCCCGGGATACTGAAAAACCGTGACCCGTTTCGGCCTTTTTCTGAGTGCTGCTCTCGGCTCCGCTGCCACCCTTTATTTAAGCTTTAATCTCCACAATTACAGCTGGGCCTGGGCTTTTATCGCCCTTATTCCCTTACTGGCGCTCTCGGAAAGAAGCAGCTCTCTGCGCTTAGCCTTTGGACTGGGCCTTGTAGCCGGTTTCAGTTTTAATTTTATAGAACTTTTCTGGGTCACCAACTCCATCGCCGGCTTTACCAGCTTGCCGCCGGTTTTAGTAACCATCATTATGGGCCTGCTGGCGCTCTACATGGGCCTCTACGTGGCGCTCTTTACCGGCCTCTGGCACTTTCTTAGAAATTTACCCACGCTAAAATCATCTTTCGGGGGAGTTGTCAGCGCCCTGACGGTGGCCGCCGCCTGGATCCTGCTTGAGGATCTGCGCAGCTCTTTTCTTGGCGGCTTTCCGTGGCATCCTCTGGGCTTGACCCAGATCGACAACCATCTTTTCAATTGGCTACTGCCCTGGGGCGGTGTCCGCCTGCTCTCCGGCCTGATCGTTCTCGGCAATAGCGGCCTCTACTTGAGCGCCAATGCCCTTGTAAAAAAGAGGGGTAGAAACGCTATCATTTATGCTTTTTTTCTCATCGGACCACTCGTTGGCATAGCTCTTTCAACCGGCACCGGCGTTCCGTCAAAGAGGAATACCCAACCCCTTAAGCAAACGACCGAAGCTTCCACCCCGACCAAAATTGTTGTAATCCAGCCCAATATCCCGCAAAAAGAGAAGTGGCTCCCGGGAAACCGGGAGAAGATCATTGAGAAGATGATCACCATGACCCGCCAAAGCTTAAAAGAGAAACCCGACCTTATCATCTGGCCGGAAGCGGCCCTGCCGCTTCTCCTTGAAAAAGAGACGGCCCTCTGCGACCAGCTCCAGAACCTTATCGAAAAAGAGCAGACCAGTCTGATGCTTGGCGGGCCGCGCTATTTAACCATGCCCCCTAAAAAGCAAACTAATGAAACACAAAAAAGACTCTACAACTCCATCTTTCTTTTTACCCCTGATAGCCTGAGGCAGGTCTATAATAAGGTCAAGCTTGTCCCTTATGGCGAATTTACCCCTCTAGCTGAGTTTTTCCCCTTCATCAGCAAGATTGTTCCCGGCCTTGACTACTCGCCCGGAGATGAGATTAAAAATCTCACTCTAAACCAGCTCAAGATCGCCCCTTCAGTCTGTTTTGAAGGGGTATTTTCGGCCTTTACGGCTCGTTTTTTTGGGGCCGGTGCCAACCTTCTCATCAACCTGACCAACGACGCCTGGTTTGGCGACTCACCCGGCCCACGCCAACACCTTTTAAATGTCCGTCTGCGCGCCTTGGAGAACCACTGTTATATCGTCCGCTGTGCCAATACCGGCATCTCCGCCATCATCAATCCGCAAGGAGAGATTGAACAACAGCTCCCCTTAAACCAGGAAGGCCTGATCACAGCTCATGTCAGACCCGGCAAAAAAGCAACTTTTTTTGCCCGCCACCCCGACCTGCCGACGACCGTAGCCGGGATTATCGCTCTAATCTCTTTTTTATTGATATTTTTTTGCCAACGACGGCTAAACCATATTGCCGGGCCTTGACGTCGCTCATACTTTAGTCTAAGGTGCCGCGCCATGTTACTTATTGAATCCGTCGATAGGCCACCTTCAGCCGCCGCCATTTTTCTCAAACTTTCAGCCAGACCGGTTCCGGCCTGGCTTGATGCCAATGTTGATGCCGGAAATCTAGGCCGTTACTCCTTTCTGACGTCTGACCCTTTTCTGAAAATCACCGCCCACGGCCACCAGATCATTGAAGAAAACTGCCTGAGCGGAGAAAAAACAGAGCACCAAAGCCCTTTTTTCCCTTTTCTCGACGAGTTGCAAAAACGCTGGCAAAGGCCTAAAGAGAGTGGCTTTCTCCCTTTTGAAAGCGGCCTTATCGGCTATTTGGGCTACGAACTCGGTCATCAGGTCGAAGATTTCGCCCAGACAACAACCAACGACCTCAAGATGCCGGACGCCTTTTTTGGCGCTTACGACGCCCTGATCGCGATTGACCATCTGACTAACACAACCTGGCTTTTAGCCAGTGGCCTACCGGAAAAATCAGAGACCCCAGCCGCCCGCATCCGGGCCCGCCAACGGATCGAAGAACTGCGAGAGATCGTAGCCAAAGCCCGGAAAGATGAAGCAACAGCAACAAACCTGGAAGTGATTAAATCGAAAAAAACGGAACAAATCACCTCGGCGGACGGCCATCCCGAAGCAAATTTCAGTTATTCCTCATATCAGCTGGCAATAAAAAAAATCCTCGACTATATCGCCGCCGGCGATATCTATCAGGTCAACCTCTCACAACGTTTCGCCACCGCTTTTAGCGGCAACCACCAAGAGTTCTATCTCCATTTCCGCAACTTAAGCCCGGCCCCGTTCGGAGCCTACCTTGAGACCGGCGAACACTGCATCATGAGCAACTCGCCGGAACGCTATCTGCTCATCAATGACGATTATATCGAAACCCGACCAATCAAGGGAACCCGGCCTCGGGGTGGCACGGCAAAAGAGGATGCCGCTCTCGGCCAGGAACTACTCTTAAGCCCCAAAGACCGGGCTGAGCATATTATGATCGTCGATCTTGAACGTAACGATCTGGGGCGGGTCGCCGCTTACGGCAGCGTCCACGTCCCCGAGATGCAAATCCTTGAAAGTTATGCCCACGTTCACCATACGGTCTCCACTGTCGCAGCCCGGATCCGACCGGAGAAAAGCAGCAGTGAATGCCTCCTCAACTCCTTTCCCGGCGGTTCGATCACCGGAGCCCCCAAGCTCCGCTCAATGGAGATCATCGACGAACTCGAACCGACCTGCCGCGGCGTCTACACCGGCTCAATCGGCTATTTCGATTTTTCCGGAGACCTCGACTTCAATATCGCCATCCGCACTGCCATCGCCTGCAAAAACCACCTCTATTTCCAGGTCGGGGGCGGCATCGTTGCCGACTCCGTCCCCGATGATGAATACCAGGAGACCCGCACCAAAGCGGCATCTTTTCTTAAAGCTCTGATGACCAGCAGTTAACAATCGGATGAGCTGACCCATTAAGTTCTTCATGCGAAACAGCTCTGTTTTCGTTATCTCCAAGTTCTCCTCGAAATTTACGCCTACTAATACCTGCCTCCTTACAAATCAAATCCGGCTCTTCCCGCCAAATGCTAATAATTGAATTGAGCAAAATTTTTTACTGGTGGATAGAAGGAATTTTCAGCCCTTATAAAAAAATCTGACATGTGCAAAAGATTTTAGGGTTTTTGTTTGCTCTTGACTATTGCGATCTTTTCTCCAATACAGGGGTTGACCGCAGCCCTGTATGTCGTGTATGGATCGTATATTTACAATATCTTTGGCTTGAGGTATCATTAGAACGGTTGAAATTGCTGGTGGTATTGTCCGCCGTCCCGGGATAGCGAATCGAAGAACGATCTGCCACATAATTAATAACTTAATTAATTAAAGAGGATTGTGATGGAAAAAGTCATTTGTGAAAAATTGGAGCAAGCCTTTGCCGAAGTAGACATAGTTCAGGTTTTCACCACAGATTTGAATGGAAGAAATATTTCACTTCAGGTGAACCCTAAAAATGTCACCTCTTTTTTTGATCGAGGGGTCGGCTTTGACGGTAGTTCCGTTCCGGGTCATGGGACTGTTGATGATAGTGACAAGCTGATTATTCCTATTTCAACAAGCTTTCGTAAAATTGAGTTTACAAATGAAAATCTTGGTTTTTTAATAGGTAGAATTAGCGAGGAGCATGGAGAAAGATCATCTTGTGACCCCAGATCACTTTTGGAAAATGTTTTAGCTCAAGCAGAATCGGAGTTTGGCCTACATTTTCTCGCCGGCCCTGAGCATGAATTCTTTTTATTAACCGATGATGAATTCAGTACTGACGTCCATAGTGACAAAGCCGGGTATTTTTATGCTGGTCCGCAAGATAAAGGGGAGTTTGTTCGCAGAAGGATTGTCCAAACTTTGGAAAAAAGCGGCATTCATTTCGAAAAAATGCATCATGAAGTGACACCATCACAACATGAAATTAATCTTGGACCTCTTGACCCATTGAAAGCCGCCGACAGAACTGTTCTGTTCACATATGTAGCTCATCGAGTCGCTTACGAAAATGATTTGTACGCGACTTTTATGCCGAAACCATTCAACGACCTAAACAGAAGTGCTCTCCATATTCATCTATCCGCACAGGATAAAAAAGGTAAGCCTGTGTTTTACGACGATTCGGCCGAAAACGATCTCAGTCAAACAGCAAAATATTTTATTGGGGGAATTCTTAGATATGCCAGGGAAAGTTCGATTATTATGGCGGCAACTTTTAATTCCTATAAGGCCTATGTCTCGGGTAAAGAAGCCCCTGTGGTCAGGGGTTGGGGGTATAAAAATCGTAGTTCAATGGTCAGAGTTCCCTATTCAACAGAGCCGAACGAGAAAAGAATAGAACTTCGTTCCCCGGATCCATCCGGTAATGTATATTTGCAAATGGCAACTTTGATAGGGATGGGACTGGAAGGAATTCGCAAACAAATAGATTGCGGTAAACCGGACATTGGAAGTACCTATCAAAGAAAAAAAAGCGCTCGTTTATGGGATACAAAATCTTTACCTAAAAGCATGTTTGAAGCCCTTGTTGAAGCTGAGAAAAGTGCTTTTCTAAAATCTTTTCTCGGCAACCCCCTGTACGATCAATACATGAATTTAAAAAGCGAAGAATGGGAAGGATACCGTACGTACGTTACACCTCGTGAACATAGAAGAAGCTTGAGTACATAGAAGTCTAAATTGAAATTACCAACTACTGAGGAAACGAAGAAAAGATGACGGAACAATGGATCGAGCAGATAAAAAATCAAGTGAATACACTTGAAAAGCTTGGAAACTATATTAATGTCTCTGATGATGAAAGGGAGGCAATTGAGACTTTGAAAACCAAGTGGGGAACAACTCCCTATTTTGCCTCATTGATGGATAGGAATGATCCGAATTGTCCGATCCGAAAACAGGTAATTCCATCCATGAAGGAGCAGGTTAATAAACACGGGATGGAAAACTTCCTAGTCTGGAAAGAGAATAGAGCTACCGAAGAAGCTCGCCCGGATAGTATTGCTCGCCAGTATCACGATCGTATAGCTTTTACCGTTTCAGAAGTTTGTGGTATTTACTGTCGGCA
>DAOWIX010000050.1 GCA_030640695.1 Deltaproteobacteria bacterium
AGTAACTGATGACCAGGAAGATTTTACTACTAAGCATCGTGATGGCTTTTCTGATCAGCGGCTGTAGCTGGAATAGCTGGAATATCCCTTTTTTTGGCAGCAAAAAAGTACAGGAGGAGGAGCCCCTGGTACAAGAAGCGACACAAGCAGATGAGGAGCCTCAGTACAGCGGCCAATACCAGGCGGCCAGCCAGAATCAGGGTCAATATCCCAACCCTTATCAGGCCCCAGCCGGTAACCAGTATGCCCCGGCCTCGACTTATGGACAAACTCCAGACGCTACTGCTGGCGCCTTCCAGCCTGGACAACCCTACAGCCCAAATGCTAACTACGCAGCCAATGCCAATCCCGGTTATGGTGGTCAAGTAGCTTACGGGGCCCAACCGACTACCCCAGGACAACCTTACTATGGCGCCGCAACCTACGGCCAGGGAGCTGGATACCCAACAAACAATATGCCTAACGCCTACGGCGGAGGTCTGGAACAAGGAAATCTCGGCACAGCAACGACGTCACCTACCCCAGATTCATTTTTCGGCACTCCACAAAATGAAGATTTCGCTTTTAGCGGTATAAAACGCAAAACCCTCTTTATCATCAGCTATCCGCAGCGCGGCTTAAGCACAACCCCCTATGACAACTTAAGTCAGAAGATTTATCAACGCTTGGCGGTAGCCCCTGGTATCAATCTGATTCCTCGCGAAGCAGTTGAAAATTACAACAACACCCACCAATCTTTGAGCTCGACCCTCGACATCCGCGAGCGTTTGAGCAAACTGGGACAGGAACTGGGAGCTCAAGCGATAATTCTGGAAAGGGTTCACTTCTCCTCCAATTTCACGGCTGGAAACTACGCTGCCCCGAGCCAACAGATTGAACTGCAATTGATCGACACAGCCACCGGGTATCCGGTCAAAAGCTACAACCTTAATCCCTCAACTCCGGGAGCTGAACAGGTTGTCAATAGCCTGGTTAACCATGTACGGATGATTGACTGGAGTGCTCGGGTAATTAAAGTTGAAAACAAACGGGTCTTGATTAATGCCGGCCGTCTCAGCGGTCTCCAGGCAGGTCAAAATTTAAGAGTATACGCCAAAGGCAGTGAAATTAAAGACCCCAAGAGCCAACTCTCTTTAGGTCAGGCCCAGGGAGCCCTCAAGGGAACTGTCAAAATTGTCGACTTTTTTGGTCTCGATGGTGCTATTTGTGAGCCGCTGGCCGCCGGAAAATTCGCCCAAAATGACATGATTAAAGCCGTTGAGTAGATAGTAAAAGTGCTATTCAACCGTTATGTTTAATTTACATACCTTAAAGAGCACGAAGATTGCGGAGTTTTATGATTAATTCTTTGTAACCTTCGTGCTCTTTAAGGTTACTTGAGTGATTGCCAGCTTTGCTGTTTTTTAACTTTTTGACATTAAATGAAGAAAATTGACTAATAAACAAACAGCCCTTTTGGGGGTTTTATTCATCACTACCGCCTTTTGTTTGCTTGCCAGTTGCAACCGCATACCTTTCCTCCCCCGGCTTGAAATTGATAATTTCGCAGAAACCAATGGCTCAATTGAGACCATGGAAGTAAGGGGAGTTATCTACGCCCGAGTTGTAAACCCGCAAGCAGCCTTAGATCCCGAGGCCCCACCCGCAATCTGGGTGCCAGCCCAGGTCTATCAGAGTGGAAAGCATTCAGCCTATACAGCAGACCTGCCGAAAACTGCTGCTGCAACCGAATTGGCCGACAACCGCTTAGCCAATGACAATACCACAGAAATGCTGACCGCTGGCAACTCCACTTTGGCAACGGAAACCAGCGCAGAAGAACAACTGGCAGAGATTCCAACAGAAATCCCTCCACTGCGCCGCCGGGTACTTCTATTTCCTTCACAAACGAGCCTTCAACAGCCTGAAATCGCGACCCTGTTAAACCTTGAACTTGAAGATAAATTACCATTACGAGTTGCTGACTGCCATGATCAGGCCCTCTTGGACAAAGGTCGTCTACTCAACCAGCGCTCTGAGATTGCAACTGCAATCAAAACCTGGCTCAACGACTCTCCAGAGCTGCCAATGGTTCAATTTATAATTTTTCTAACCACAACCCCAGGTCGAAATTACAACTACTATACTTGTAGCTGGATTGATGCCCAGACTGGTAGCCACACCGCCTCCTTTAGCTTTCGGGCAAACCTAAATGGTCAACTGTTGCTACCTCTCGTTCCCAACGACCCGATTCCGCTACTGCGTTTGGTCGACTCGACCCTTTGGTGGTGCCGAATCATTAATGGAGATGAAGAGAACAGCTACCTCCTTTCAGCCGGACATCGCAGCGATTTGCGTTATGGGAGAAACCTACAGGTTTTCCAACGGGCGGCCCCGATTAAGGATCCAAAAAACAGTAAAATATTGGGCTTTGAATTTACCAAACCCCTCGGAGTTGTTTCGATAGTTGACTTTTTTGGGGATGACAGCAGTATCGCCCAAACTCTGACTCCCCTCTCCAACAACTTCGACCAAGCCTATGCGGTTGAGATTACAGCAGTAGAAACAGATATTAAGAAGTGATGCATTTGTAAAAAGTCTCGGGATGGTTAAGTAAAAATTTCGAGAGACAAGGAGTAGCTCAATGAAATTGCGCTCACATCAAATAACTAAAGGCCCCGAACGGGCCCCACACCGCTCCCTTCTTAAAGCCATCGGCTTTACCGATACCGAACTGCAACGGCCCTTGATCGGTGTCGCCCAATCGGCCAACGAGGTTATCCCCGGACATATCCATCTTGACCGCATCTGTGCTGCTGTCAAGGACGGTATTCGCATGGCCGGGGGCACGCCCATGGAATTTTCCACAATCGGTATCTGTGACGGCATTGCCATGGGCCATGAAGGTATGAAGTATTCACTCGCCTCACGCGAGCTGATTGCTGATTCGGTTGAAAGCATGGCCCGGGCATATCCTTTTGACGGTCTCGTACTTTTGCCTAATTGTGATAAAATTGTTCCCGGCATGATCATGGCGGGAGCCCGTCTCGACCTGCCGACAATTGTCATCAGCGGCGGCCCCATGCGAACCGGAGTTTGCAACGGCAAAGAGATTGACCTGATCACAGTTTTTGAAGGAATGGGCAAATTACGGGTCGGTGAACTCAGCCAAGAGCAACTGACGGAACTAGAAGATTCTGCCTGTCCCGGAGCCGGCTCCTGCAGTGGCATGTTTACCGCCAATTCGATGAACTGCCTGACCGAAGCTTTAGGCATTGCTCTACCCGGTAACGGAACCACGCTGGCCGTCGATGCGGCCCGTATCCGCCTGGCCAAAGAGAGCGGTATGGCGATCATGAACCTGGTCGCAAAAAACATTACTTTCCGCCAAATCTTGACGAAAGAAGCCTTTCACAACGCACTGGCCGTTGACATGGCCTTTGGGGGCTCCACCAACACCTCCCTGCATCTGCCCGCAATCGCCCATGAAGCCGGTATAACGCTCCCTCTTGCAGATTTCAATCAGGCCAGCCTTAAAACCCCCCATATCTGCAATATGTCTCCCGGTGGCCCCGATCACATGGAAGACCTGCACCAGGCTGGAGGCGTCAGCGCTATCATGAAGGTTCTCACAGAAAAAGGACTATTGACTGAAGCTTGCCTGACCGTCACCGGCAAAACTATAGGGGAGATTCTCGCCGACCCGAGCGTTAAAGTCTTTAATCATGAAACTATACGACCTCTGGATAATCCCTACCATGCCACTGGAGGACTTGCTATCCTGAGCGGCAACCTGGCCCCAGATGGGGCCGTGGTCAAACAGTCGGCTGTGGCGCCGGAGATGCTGCAACATCAAGGTCCGGCTCGAGTTTTTAACACCGAAGAGGAGGCCTTTACGGCCATCATCAATCAAAACATCAACAAAGGGGATGTTATCGTCATCCGTTATGAGGGGCCGCAAGGGGGGCCGGGCATGCGTGAGATGCTCTCTCCGACCGCAGCCCTAGCCGGTATCGGCCTCGACAAGGATGTCGCCCTTTTAACCGATGGCCGTTTCTCCGGCGGCACCCGCGGGGCTGCCATTGGCCACATCTCGCCAGAAGCTCACGCCGGTGGTCTTATTGGCCTGGTTGAAGAGGGTGATCAAATCAAAATCGATATCCCGCGACGCACTCTTGAGCTGCTGGTTGAAAATAGTGTACTGGAGCGCCGCAAAACCGACTGGCTGGCACCTCCTGCAAAAATCACCAAAGGTTACCTGGCTCGTTACGCCCGCCAGGTTGGTTCCGCCGCTCAAGGCGCGGTAATGAGTTAGATAGGTTAAGGAAAAACCATGAAAGATTGCCTCTTTTGCAAGATTATCAAAGGCGAAATCCCTTCCGACAAAGTCTATGAAGATGAAACCATCTACGCCTTCAAGGATATCAACCCCAAGGCCCCGGTTCATTTGTTGATTATTCCCAAAAAACATTATGCCACCCTCAACGACCTTCCTGATGAGGAGATGGGGATCATTGCCGACATCCACTGCGTCATGAAAAAACTGGCCCTTGAGTTCGGCGTCGCCGAAAGCGGCTACCGGGTTTTGGCAAACGTCAACAAAGAGGGCGGCCAGGTAGTCTTCCATGTTCACTGCCACCTTATCGGCGGCCGCCAGTTAAAAGCTTAACGACAAAGGTTATCACTTTTGACAACTCCCGGCCTTAATCTTACCAGTGACTACTATACCGGTGCTCATCCGAGTCTGCTCTGGGAGATGACTATCTGCCAGAGCCTTGGCGACGGCTCCGGTACCTTTGCCAAAGCCCTTGAAAAGCCGGAGGCTTACGGCACTCTGGTCGCCGAATATTTGCAACGCTCAGCTTCTTTGCCCCGGAATTGTGGAGAAATTGTCGAAATTGGTGGCGGTTATGGCACATTGATGGCCGCCCTGCTCGAGGACCTCAAACCTCAACAAGTCACCATGGTCGATATCTCTCCGACGCTTTTGCAAAAACAGCAAGAGCGCCTGACCCGGCATCCAATCACTTTCCAGTGTGAAGATCTATTTTCCTGGCTGCCAACCCTGAAGCGGCCGATCGACCTTCTCATACTCAATGAGATTATTGGCGACTTTCCCACCATCACCGGACTCTCAAGAGCTTGCTTGCAGACCCTTCTGCAAAAGCCCCAAAGCAAACCCAAAACACGGCGCTTGCCCTCAAACTTAAGCCGCCAAGAATTACTCTCGGAAGCCACCCGTCTAATCGCTACCTACAACCTCAATCTCGATAACCTCCCCGAAACTTTTAACTTAAACTATGGAGCTCTACTCTTCATTGAACGCTTAGCCAAAACCAAAGTTAGCCGAACTTTTATAACCGAACATGGATGTGACACCATACTACCCTATCCTTTTTCACTCTATGCCGCCATTCAGCCAGAGGCCGTAGACCTCAACCCCCGCCGGATTCAGCTCAAAGACCACGATGAATATAATATTCGTTTCGATCATCTCGAACAGATCGCCAAGGCCTTAAGCTTTAAAGTCAAACGCTTTCATCTAATGGATCTCCTCAAAGTCCGCTTTGATGATGAGATCAATTATCTTTTGACTTCACAACGCCCTCTCAATGAAGAACAGGAGATTTTTCTAGAGTTCTACGAACACGTAGCCGAATATCAAGGCATTTTATTAGAACGTTGATAGCACAAAAAAGCCGGCTCAAATGAGCCGGCTTTTTTAAACTGCGGAAATCTGTGTAATCTGCGGATAAAACTATTTTAACCTATCCCTATAGATAACACTTTTTCGAACCTATTTTCTCGCCTTTCCGTAACCAATTTTAACAATCGCCTCTTCGACCTCACCTAAGACAGTGGGATCGTCGATTGTCGAAGGCATCCGGTACTCCTCATTATCGGCAATTTTACGCATCGTCCCGCGCAAAATTTTACCGGAGCGGGTCTTGGGCAAACGCGGAACCTCGGTTGCCAGCCTAAAACAGGCGAGCGGGCCCATCTGATCACGCACCATCTGCACACACTCTTTAGCAATCTCTTCTGAAGCTTTGGTGACTCCGGCTTTGAGCACAAAGAAACCTACCGGCACCTGCCCTTTAAGATTGTCCTCAACCCCTAAAACGGCACATTCGGCGACATCGGGGTGGGTTGCAACAATCTCTTCCATACCCCCGGTCGAAAGCCGATGACCAGCCACATTAATAACATCATCAACCCGGCCCATAACATAGATATAGCCTTCTTCGTCGATATAACCGCCGTCACCGGTAAAGTAGTAGCCGGGATAGGCGCTGAGATAAGAGTCGACATAATGCTGATCCTGCTCCCACAAGGTTGGCAGACAGCCCGGCGGCAACGGCAGTTTGATTGTCACAATACCTTCCTTGTTAGCCCCCAGCTCATTACCATCATTATCGAGAATTTTGACATTAAATCCCGGTACCGCCTTGGTCGGGGAACCCGGTTTAATCGGGAACTGCTCAAGCCCCATACAGTTGGCGGCAATCGGCCAGCCGGTTTCGGTTTGCCACCAGTGGTCGATAACCGGTATGCCAAGCAGATCAGTAGCCCAATGATAGGTATCGGGATCGAGACGTTCACCCGCTAAAAAGAGATGTTTAAAACAGGAGATATCATACTTCTTAAGAAATTCACCATTGGGGTCTTCTTTCTTGATCGCCCTAAAAGCGGTAGGCGCAGTGAAGAGAACCTTAACTTGATGTTCGGAGATAACCCGCCAGAAGGCTCCGGCATCCGGGGTGCCAATCGGTTTACCCTCATACAAAATCGTCGTACAACCCAGAAAGAGAGGCGCGTAGACGATATAGGAGTGCCCAACCACCCAACCGACATCGGAAGCGGCCCAGTAGACATCACCGGGCTTGACATTGTAGACCTGGGTCATGCTTCGCTTCAACGCAACAACATGGCCGCCGTTATCACGTACCACTCCTTTGGGAATGCCGGTGGTGCCTGAGGTATAAAGAATATAGAGAGGATCGGTGGCAGCCACCGTTGTACAACCCACCGGTTCGGCCGCAGCGTAAAGCTCCATCCAGTCGAAGTCACGCCCCGTGATCAGCTCGGACTGGACCTGCGGACGCTGATAAATGATACATTTTTCCGGCTTTACTTCGGCCAACTCAATCGCCTTATCGAGTAACGGTTTGTAGGGAAGTACCTTGGTTGCCCCTTCAAGACCGCAGGATGCCGAAATCATCAATTTGGGCTTGGCGTCATTAATCCTGATGGCCAACTCATTCGGGGCAAAACCACCAAAGACGACGGAATGAACGGCGCCGATGCGGGCGCAGGCAAGCATCGCAATCGCGGTTTCGGGAATCATCGGCATATAGATAATCGCCGTATCCCCCTTGCTTAAGCCTTGAGCCGCCAGAACTCCGGCAAAACGGGAGACCTGATCTAAAAGATCACTGTAAGTTATTTTTTTTACGGTATCGGTCTGGGGGCTGTCATAGATAATAGCGACCTGGTCGGCACGACCATTTTCGACATGGTAATCGATCGCATTATAGCAGGTATTGAGTTCACCGCCGGAAAACCAACTATAAAAATTGGGGGCTCTGGAATCATCGAGAACCTTGTCCCACTTCTTCACCCACTGTACATCCTCGGCCGCAGCCGCCCAATACTGATCCGGAGACTCCATTGATTGACGATATAGATCTTCGTATTTACCCATTTAAAACCCTCCTCTAAAACTAGTTAAAACAATCTATCCAATAATCTAATAAACAGCCAATAACCTAACCTGGATTACTTGCAAAAAAGCAGCCAATAAGCAAGCTAAGTAAAATAGCGGTTTATCACTAAACCATCACCCAAAAGAAGTCAAGATCATTTTGTATACAATTGCTGGATTATAATAATAATATTTTTATTTTTTTCCTGATCACTACTGAACATCATATAAATAGCCCCAACAAACCAACAATGGCCGGTTAACGTAAACTGGCATATATTTAGCTTGAAACATGTATATATCACATAAAGCGCAGACTTCGAAAGAATCAATCACATTAATTTTACGACCGTAGCATATTTAATAATATAGATATAAGAAGCAAATAATCTCCTCTAAATAAACAACTCTAAGAACCAAAATATAAGCCCATGCAGAACATTGCTTACTTTTTACTTGACATTTTTATAACACTCTTATAGAAAATACGTTCCGAACATACAAAATACAATCATAAGGCGTCCTGAGTAGAGAGGATGCCAGTGCTTGTATTTTGTATGTTGTCGGCAATTTGCAGCCTTTAGAACCAATCCAAGCCGATTCCGGCAGGATGGCTTATTTAAAGATTGCGGACCACAAACCTTAATACGCAGGAGGGTTTTCCATGGCAGACACCGAACTTAAAAAAATCTATGAAGTACCGGCCGATTTCAGGGCCAAAGCCTACTTCAAAAGCCGCGAACAGTACCAAGAACTCTACGAGGAGTCGATCAACGATAATGACGGCTTCTGGGCCAAGATCGCCAAAGAGTATGTCACCTGGTTCAAGGAGTGGGATCAAG
>DAOWIX010000103.1 GCA_030640695.1 Deltaproteobacteria bacterium
GCTAACTCCGGTGAAACCTACAACATCGGCGGCCACAACGAGATGGAGAACATAGAGCTCGTCAGACTTTTATGCAACTCTTTGGATCGCCGCCTCGGCCCCCTGCCGGATGGCCGCGCCCGGACAGAGCTGATCACGTTTGTCGGCGATCGCCAGGGGCACGACCAGCGCTACGCCATCGATGCAAAAAAGATTAAAGATGATTTGGGCTGGGAACCGCAGACCGATCTAGCCAAAGGCATGGAGATGACCATCGACTGGTATCTCGGCAACCAGGAGTGGCTCAACCAAGTTCGCGACGGTAGTTATCAAAAGTACTATCAAGAGATGTACGGATCAAAATAAGAAGATCGTTCAAGTTTTAAATATTTTCTTTAACTACTTTGCAACTACTCCGGGCGACAGTAGATATCCTCCGCCTGCCGCGGCAGGCAGTGAACCTGCCCAGCGTCAACAGTAAGTTCGACATCACTATTAACGTGCAGACCCTGCTGCTCAATTTCACGATTGGAAGCAAAAACCAGCAAACGCTCTCCCTGCTTCACCAACTCAACCAGCACCGTAACCCCGCTCTGGGGAATGATCTGGACAATTCGATAACCGGAAACAAAATTCGCAGCGAGTTTACCAGACCTGGCATCGGATATTCGATCTGAAACTTCAGGCAAAGTGTCACTCAAACTGAGATACTCCGGCCGCAGACAAACCCAGACATCCTCTCCCCGAGCTGGAAAAGAAGTTGACATAAGCTCACCGCTGGCAACCTCCACCCGCGCCAAATCATCTCCGCAACGCTTCGTGATCCGTCCCGGAAGAATATTTCTGGTGGCTGTAAAATGGGCCACAAAGCGGGAAACCGGACGAGAAAAGATCTCCTCTGGTTTGCCCATTTGGATCACCCTACCCTGATCGATAACCAGTACCTGATCACCCATATAGCGGGCTTCATTATGGTCATGGGTGACATAGAGCATCGTCACCCGATATTTTTTCTGAATTTTTTTCATCAACAGCGCTAACCGTTCACGACTGGCGGCATCGAGAGCGGAGAGCGGTTCATCCAACAACAGTACCTCGGGACGAAAAACCATACATCGAGCCAAAGCGACCCGCTGCTGCTGACCGCCGGAAAGCTCTGCCGGGAAACGCTTAAGAAGATGATCAATCTTGAGTTCGGCTGCCACGGCCTTGAGCCATTTGGCCTGCTCTTTGATTGGAGCCTGCCGGGCCTTAAGACCAAAAAGAATATTCGCCTCGGCCGTCAGATGGGGGAAAAGAGCATAATCTTGAAAAACAAAACCGATCTTTCTCTCCTGCGGGGATAGCGTATCCTGCTCCCGCCCCGCAAAAGATATCTTACCACTCTGATGCTTAAGCAGACCGGCAACAACCTCCAATAATTTACTCTTGCCAGCCCCGGAATTCCCCAGAACCACCAGCGATTGACCAATCGACAACCGGAAACTGATTTGCTTCAGAATTGGATGGCCATCGATATTGAGAGAGACCTTATCGAGTATCAGGCTCAACGGCGTCTCTCCCCAAGCAGATTAACCAACAAAAGCACCAGAAACGAGAGCAGAACAAGTAGCAGCGAGAGACCGTCGGCAACCCCGGCATCGCCGCCCATCGCTTTGGAATAGATCATTATCGGTATGGTTTTCAGGCGACCGGCCACCATCATAGTGGCCCCAAACTCGCCAATCGCCCGGGCAAAAGCAGTAATTACGCCAGCTACCAATACTGGCCGCGAAAGCGGCAGCAGAACCTTGATAAAGGTCGTATAATCATCGGCTCCCAAAGAGTGACTGGCCTTGACCAACGACTCCGGAACCTGCTGAAAGGCAGAGCTTGCAGCCTGCATCATTAAAGGAGTGACAACAAAAAACTGAGCCAGAACCAGGGCTGTCGCCGTAAACATTATCTGCAGAGAAAAAGTTTGATAAAGGGGGGCTCCGATAAGACCGTAGCGGCCAAAAGCGAGCAGTAACATATAGCCGGCGGCAGAGGGAGGCAGAACTAAAGGCAGGGAAAAGAAGGTTTTGAGCCAGCGTCCGCCAGATTTTTTACGAAAGGTAAAATGGTACCCCAGCACGGTCCCGACAACCGCAGCCAACCCGGTGGCCATCAAAGCTGTCACCAGACTGGTACCAATCACAACCAGAACCTGGCGATTAAGAAGCTGAGCAAAGCCGTCAGCTGTGGCAAAGGAGAGCAGGAGAGCGGCAAAAGGGGAACTGAAGAAGATTCCCGCAGCCAGCACAATCAACGTCATCAGGGCGGAAAAACCGGTAACTCTCATCACCGAGAGACCGCGACTACAAGATCATTCCCCATAAAAGTTCGGGCACAATCGGCCAGCCCTCGCCGTTCAAGCTCGGCCACATAAGATGGGGCTGCTGAAAGAAAAATGTCGGCTCCACAGACGCCAACCGCCCCTTGAACAAGCTTCTGGTAAAGTTTACCGGAACCAGCAAACTCACACTCCACCACAATCCCGCTCTCTTTTTGATACTCCTTGACCAGTTGAGGCAAGACACCATAAAAAACCGCAGCCGCAAAAACCGTGAGAGGCTCTTTCGTCAAAACAACACGATTATCGCTAGAGGCCACTGACACGGCAGAGTTGCCAACATGGGATGATATTGAAAGAGGACGAAACCCATACTCCTGCCAGATGCCGATTCGCTCAGGCGCCTGCAGCCAGTTGATAAAATCAAGCACCGCCACCGGGGCTAGAGCCTCTTTCATGCGAGCCAGAGCGTATTCGGGAGAGACCGAAAAAGAGGTGGGAATCTCAATAACAGCTATTTTATCCTTAACCTTCAGGATATCGCTGCGATAGATAAATCCGGCATCAACTTCATGGCGTAAAATTTTGTCAAGTAGTGCCCGAACATGGCTTTCATAGGTGACAATATTTTTTTCTATAGCCGTCGCGATCGCCGTATCATCGGGACGCATCTGTTCAATAACCTGCAGGGCGTAACGACCGGCGGGCCCGAGATCCGGATCGACAATTCCAACACGGACTCCGGCTCCGGCCAGATCAACAAATTTTCTTAACCTGGGATCTACCTCGACATCCTGCTGCCGACAAGCGGCACCACCCCAGATAAGTAAAACAAGAACAACCAGCAAAACTATTTTCGGCAAAGCGCAGTTCTTGTCCAATTAGGCTCCGCTTACAACCGCAGCGGAATCAGAAGCAGCCGCCTTTTTGGCTTTGGCAGTTTTACGACCAGCACCCGATCGGCTACCGGTCGAAGCTGAAGCCGCAGCCTTTTTTACTTTGCCGCCGCGCAAAAGACCCACGGCCTCTTCACGATTTTTGGCCATATAAAAAGATAACTCCTCAAGCTGAGCCGCACTCATCTCAAGCTTTGAAGACTCTAGAAAGGTATACATCTGATCTGAAATATCGAGAATTTTATCATAGGCATCAGCCTCTTTTTTGGAGGTAAAAGTCATCTTCTGCTCTCCATTTCTGACCACAATGTATTGAACGATAACGGCCATTCTCTATCTCCTGAAAATTTAATGCGGGCTCGAGAACCACAACCCAAAAGCGGCCTTTTCGGCCCGCAAATAAGTACTCTTATCAGAACATTTTCTTGTTTTTTCAAACCGAAAACAACCTGTAAGGTACTAAAGTTCAACATAACTGAAGTTTGAATTTCTCCAAAGCGATTATAATCTGGTCGACAGAGTTAGCAAATTTCACAGATTAAGTAAAGGCCAAGTTAAGAGCTTCAAGAAAACATAATTTCAACTTGACAGAAACAGCTTCACAAGGTAGCATTTTCAGGCATCAACTACCCCAAACTGGAGATTTTTTTTAATGAGCGAATTATGGCTGGAAAATTCCCTTGAAGCCAACACCTTCCTTAATGCCCTCTTTAACCATTTAAACTCTGCTGTTTTCGTTGTCGACCAAGAGGCCCGGGTTCGCCAGGTCAACCAGGTGTTCGAGAAAATCTTCGCCAAAAGTGAAGCCGAGGTTGAAGGTCAACTCTGCGGCAATGCCATCGGCTGCATCTTTCCCCTGACCGCCGGTAAAGATTGCGGAACCCTTAAAGAGTGTGAAACTTGCCTGATCCGCGATGCCATCGTCAAGGCTCTGACCGAAAAGATCTCCTCTTCCGGACAACTGATCAGTCGTAGCTTTATTATTTCCGGAGAGACCATCAACAAACATCTGCTGATAGCGGTGAAATATATCTCCTTCAACCAGCGCGATATGGTGGTTATCATTGTCGACGATATTACCGAAACAGAGACCCGCAAACAACTCATTGAAGAGCGTCAGCGCCTGATTGAGAAAGACCTTGAAGCCGCTGCCGGCATCCAGCACAGCCTGTTGCCGCAATCCTGCCCAGAGCATAAGTCATTTACCTTTGCATGGAAATATGAGCCCTGCATTTCGGTCGGTGGTGACATCTTTAACCTGATTAAATTTGAAGATGGAAAAGTATTTGCCTATATGGTCGATGTCAGCGGTCACGGCGTCCAGGCAGCTCTGGTCACGGTATCCATCACCCAACGCATCCAACAATACATCCACAATCATCAGGACAATTTTTCACCTTGCGGCCTTCTGAAAACACTGGATAATGAATATCCGATGGATCGTTTTGATGCCTATTTCACCATGACTTCGCTGCTTCTGGATGATAAACAGCATGAGCTCACCTACGCCAGTGCCGGCCACCCAGCACCACTCATTCTCAATGCAGAAGGTTCGCTTAGACCTTTAACTGAAGGTGCTGCCCCGATAGGCATGGGCGGAATTGTGCCCTTCACCGAAAAGAGCGTCCCGTTCATGCCCGGAGATACGGTTCTCTGCTATACCGATGGCATTAATGAATTCGTCAACCACAAAGATGAGATGTTCGGTTTTGATCGGCTCCATAAGGTTGTAGATAAACTGCAAGGTTCAGATCCAGATGAACTCATCGAAGCGATCTATCGACAGGTGATTAGTTTTAGTGAAGGGCGAGAGGCTGAAGATGATATAACCATGCTGGCAATCAAGAGACTTCCCTAGTCCGTTTACAAACAAAAAAAAGAGCGCGGGGGGAATACCTCCGCGCTCTTTTTCATTTTAAGAGAAATAGCTTTGCATCTATTTCCTGGTTACCGGATTAATGGTTCCAGCACAATGGGCTCCTTTATCAAGTTCATCATCGTAAATCTGAATATTGGTCTTGCCGCATTTGGGGCAGACTTTCAGATCCTTTTGATCCGGAGTTAAATGTTTTTCGTAGTCACAATCCATACACAAGAGTCTTAATGCCATGATCCGACCTCCCTTTAAATCTAAGGATTATTCTTATATAAGGTTTTCGTGAAAGCGAGAATATCCGCTAGCGACACCTCCCACCCAACCTTAAGCCTACTTTTTCAAAAATTGGCGCAAGAGATCCTCGGGCTTAGTTTCACCGCTCTGCTTGCCGGATTTACCATCTTTACCAGCTAGTTTCTCTTCCAGTTTTTCAAATAATTTTTTCTCCAACTTTTTCTGCAGTTGCTCCCGAACCTTTTTTTCATCGAGCCGCAATCGTGGTTTTGAGAGGGTTCCTGCCAGAGTCAGACCAACGGCAGCCTCCTGCTTGTCATTAAAGGTCTCTTTAACCCAGGGATAGCGCTGCGCCATCTTCTCACTCAGCTGGCGACTCAAAACCAAATGCACCGGCAGATTGAGACCACCATCGAGACCGATCTCCCCATCCGCCCGGCCACTTAGTTGCTCTCCACTCCAAGAGCTGTCAAGGTTGACCTGACCATCTTTGAGTCGCAGATTACCGGCTAGATCGTCGACCTTGAGATTCTCTAACTCAGGCAGCCCTAAAAGTTGAGAAAGACTCTTGGTTAAAGGAATATTGTCAAGGCCGCCCTCAAGCAGGCCATACTCACCTTCTAGTGACAGGCTCTGCTTAAGGATGGCCGGCTCAGCCCCGCGACCGCTAAACCTGAATTGTCCATGCCCGATTCCGCTTAAATTATCTTTTAATGGCGGTTTAGCCATCGCCATTAGAGCCGCCATCTGAAGATCGGCAAAGGAGAAATTCCCCTTAAAATCGGGTTGCGAAAGAAAGGGCTTGATCGTTGCCGCAGCCGCGAATGAACCATCAGCCACATCCCCTTTGAGATCGCTGATCGTCAAAAGGGCGTCTTCATAGAGATAAGTCAAAGTAAAGTTATCGACATTATAGTTTTCATAAACAGCTTGTTTGATATTAACGGCGCCACGAGCCGTAAGTGACGGAGGTGTCGCCGAGGTCGATTTAGCCGTCGCTGAAGCTGCTGGTTCAGCCTGAGCTGGCGTTGGCTTTGCGCCGGAAACTGAAATTTTCTGACCCAGGGCTGCGAGATAGGCAAGATCCAGTCGGGGCGAGTCGAGATTTAAGATTAAAGCCGGTTTAGCGGCCAGATAATCACTCACCGAACCATTCATGACCAACTCTTCTTTGGCCTGTTTGACTCGAACCTTGTAGACTATCTTCTGCCGATCAAACTCGACATGGCCCTGCACCTGCGGAGTCAAAGTTTTATAGCTGGCCGTCAGAGAAAAGTTAAGATCGCCTTCGCCATTAATCGATTCAGGCTTGAGATCCCCAAGATCAAGTCGGGTTTTCAGAGTAGCTTTAAGGTCAACGGCAGGAAACTCTCCCATCTCATCATGAAAGGAGAAGGAAGCGTCTGTAATCTCGACGCGTTGCACCACCAGGGCCAGAGGCAGGTCGGCAGCCGAAACCTTGTCGCCAGAGATCTCATTCGAAGCGTTGGTAGCCGACTCGTTCCCGGCTTGCAAAACCTTCAAATCAGAAAAATTATAGAGGCCTTGCCGGTCACGCCAGACCTTAATGACCGGCTGGTCAACTCTGACGCGGGAAATCTCCAACCGTTTTTCAAGCAGGGGCATAAGACTGTAACCCAAGCTGAACTCTTTAACCGCAGCAAAATCGGTTTTTCCGTCGGCCTCTTTTATAACCAGTCCGCCAACCTTAATTCCGCTGAAGAGATCGATCTTTAAAGAGGCCACCTCAACTTCACGCCCTAAGGCCTCACGCATCGGCGGTAGAATCAGAGTGCGCAGGCGCTCTTCGCTGAGATAGACCTTAAGAACGATCCCGGCAATAACCAGTAAACCGACACAAAGCAACCCTGTGATAAACAAAAATCGAAATAGCTTTTTCATAGCAAACTCCTAACTTACAAGTTCACATTCGAGCCTACCTTTTAAAGATAACACATTTTATCCAGATTGCAAGTAGAAAGTCTAAGACCATCACTGTTAACACAATATTCGGGAAAAGGTCTCAAGCTTACTTAACAAGCTCGGAAAGCAAGACCCCACCCTTGCTGATGTTATCTCTCTCCTCTTCATCGATAAAGATAATGACCGCCTCTTTTGGCTTATTGGCCACTCTGGAGATCACTTCGGTCACTCCCTCACAGATTTCGGCCTTCTGTTCCCGCTTAAGTTGCCCCGCAACCCGGATATTGACGTACGGCATAATTTTCCTCCTCTAAGATTTACCTAAAAAACAGTTGCAATTTCAGACCAATATGCTACATTATTATCATAAGATCAACTAACTTTTGATTATTGGAGGAGACCAGCATGAGAAAAAAACAAACCTTATTAATCATCGCCACAATAATGTGCGCCCTGATTATCAGCAGTTCAATTGCCCTTGCAGCAAGCGGTCAACAGGTTAAAATACCCTATGTCGTCTCTATGGATGATGCCGGATGGTGGACAGCCTTTGCCATCACCAACAACAGCGGCGACCCGATTACCGACATGACGCTCTACTTCACAACGAGTGCAGGAGCTTCAGGTTTTACTCTACCGGTGCTTGACGACCCTTTTGACCCCCCGAAGCTTGCAATCCCTGGAATTTTTATCAACTACTCTACCGTCCTCGATGAAATAGCAGGAAACGCCATACTGATAAATACATTACCGGCTCTCTACACTGGCGACGGCACCAAAACCCTGCCCTCAGATGCCGGCTCCGTAATCCTTGCCCATACCGGCGATGAACCATTCTCCGTAACCGTTTACATTGGTAGCCCGACCGGCTTTGCCTTTAATGTTAAAAACTCTGAAAGCCCGTAATTTAAAACATTGCACGAAAAAACCTGCATCCCGGCACAATTAACAAAATTGACGGGATGCAGGTTTTTTTTGTGCCTCCGCAACTTATCCCATCAGGAAAAGTTAATCATAGCGCCGATCAAAGACTCTTCTGGTTTTGCGTTCGCTGCGCGGCAGCTCTCCATAAGCGAGCAACTCAACCCTGGGGGTGACCATAAGGCGGTGCTTAGTTCGACTTATCAACTCCTTACTTATAATTTCGTCTTGATCTGGAGTCGCCCCCACCTGGCGCTCGACCTTAAGCGTCATATAATCACGACCGTCTGACTGATGATCAAGGTGGATCTGGTATTCACTGCCAATCCCCGCCAGACCGGAGAGAACCGCATCAATCTCACTGGGATAAACATTAACTCCCCGAATAATAAAGACGTCATCACTGCGCCCTAAGATCTCACTGTGGCGTGGCATGATAGAACCACAGGGGCAAGGCCCGGAAACGGCCCGGGCCAGGTCACGGGAGCGATAGCGCACCAGAGGCGTCGCCTCCTTGTAAAGTGTCGTATAAACCATCTCGCCAATTTCGCCTTCGGCCACCGGCTTAAGGGTTTCGGGATCGAGAAATTCGAGAAAATAGTAGTCAGCCCAATAGTGAATATTGCTGCTGCAACTGCAGTTGAGACCGGTTCCGGGACCGTAGACTTCAGTTAACCCCGGGATATCATAAAATTCTTCGAGTCCCAGAAGGTCAACAATACGCCGACGCATGGCCACACTGGTTCTCTCCGAGCCGCAAATAACCTTGCGCAAATTTATCTGGTCACGCAGACCCCGACGATGCACCTCTTCCGCTAAAAGCAGGGCCATTGATGAAGTACAGCAAAGTATCGTGGTCGAGAAATCAACTAGAAAGGTGCATTGCATATCGAGATTTCCCGGCCCGGTCGGCAGAGCCATCGCCCCGTAACGCTCACAGGCGAGCTGAAAACCGGCCCCGGCCGTCCAAACTCCGTAGCCGACACAGATCTGCACCCGATCCTCTCTGGTCAACCCGGCCATCTCATAACAACGGCAAAACATCTCCAACCAATCATCGATATCTTTTTGTGTATAGGCAACAACCTTACGCTTACCGGTGGTTCCTGAAGAGGCGTGAATCCGCACAATTTCACGATTGGCGACCGCTTGAAACGGCAACGGGTAGCCATCCCTAAAATCATCGGCAGTCGTCAATGGAAAACGACGAAGATCGTCCCGCGACTTGAAATCCTCTGGACAAATGCCGGCAGCATTGAAATGCCGGCGGTAAAAATCGCTATTGCTGTAGGCATGATTCAAAGTCCAGGAGAGCCGTTCAAGCTGAAGACCAGCCAACTCCATCTGACTTTTCACCTGGGGAGCAAATCTCTTTAACATTTTTCCTCTCTTAAATTTAGTATAAAAAATCCTTTTTCCATTCTCAAATAAGCGGGGCAAGCTCTAAAACATCTCCTCTTTTTTGTCAACCGACGATTCCCTACCGGCACACCCAGACAACCCCCTAGGTACATATTCGAAACAGAAAACGGTTGCATCATTGAACAAAAGAAAGTAATGGAGTCGTTTCACAAAAACCTCAAGGGGATAACCCCCCCTTGAAAAAAACGAGGGAGATATACCATGATTAAAACGTCCAACCTTACTAGAAAGATAACTAGCTTAATTGCCCTGGCCGGAATCCTCTTGATCTTGGCTCCCGTTGCCGAGGCTGGCACCCTGACCCTGAATTACGCCAACTTCCCACCCGCCCCAACCTTTCCCTGCGTCCAGATGGAGCGTTGGGGTA
>DAOWIX010000025.1 GCA_030640695.1 Deltaproteobacteria bacterium
GGTACCTCCAACACAGACGGGCGTGAGGTTTGGGGCGAAGCGTGTCCACTCTTCCAGCGAGTTAGAGCAGAGGGAGGTTGGCACCACCGACAGGACCGGCCCGGCATCGGCCCGAGGCAGAATGAGGGCCAGGGTCTGGACGGTTTTACCAAGTCCCATATCATCAGCAAGACAAGCTCCGAAACCTAAATGGGCGAGTCTGGAGAGCCAGGAGAAGCCTTCAACCTGGTAGCCTCTGAGCTCAGTTTTTAAGGTTTCGGGGAGTTTTGGCGTAAAGTTTTCAGCTTCTTTAAAACGGGACAGTTGGTTTTGCCAAGTATGGCTGTACTCAACCTCGGGCAGACCCGCCATCAGCTCAGCAACGTTGTTGATTGCAGCCTTATGAATTGTTAACTCGCCATCTTCATCACTAAGATAAAAACTTAATTCATGCAGACGTCGGCGAAGATCTTCGGTCAGGGTGATAAATTGATTATCTGCTAGAGGTAAAAACCGACCCGGTCCCTCCTTGGCAGTTTTCAGCAGGTCGCTAAGCCCGATGATCTGATCTTCATCGACCTTTATTTCACCTTCAATCTTGAACCACTCCTTATGTGGTTGAATGTTGAACTTGAAAGCTGAAGTCGAAGTCCGGTTTTTCAGGCTGATCTTTTTTCCGGCCGGCCATTCACAGATGAGCCAGTCCCCAGAGGATTGAGATGCTGACTCAGAAGGTTCTGGTGATTGTATTTCCGCTTCACTTTTCTGGAATTCCTGAATTTCGAAAAGAATCTGCAGGCACTCTTCAAGTTCATTGACCTGCCAGCTTGCGTGTTGATTTTCACTTGCAAATCCGGGGCACTCCTCAAGAAAAATTTGGCGACGCTCTTTTTCAAGGGAGAGATTGCGGTTTGCGGAGCAGGGCAAATTTTCGATAGTTGCAAAGATATGTTTTTGACCATCTCCCGGTTTCAGGTGGGGGCCTAAAGGGCCCAGAGGTTTGACCCGAAGGTCAAATCGCAGTCCGTTGCCGGAGGGGAATATCTGTAAAAATAGACTGTCGTTATTGGTGGCCAAGGCACTCTTGGCCGCGCCGGGATCGAGGTTTGTAAATATTGGAACGATGGCTGCCAGCGGGCCTAAAGTCTCCAGGATCTCGCTTTTGGCTTCTCGGGGCAGGGTCAATCCGTTAGGGCCCAAAAACTTGGCTACTTCTTTGAGCTCGTGGGTGTTTTGGTAGAAGGTAAAGCGGGTCGGCGATTCTTCAATGACCATAATTTCCCGGTTTTCAAGATCGGGGTAGAGATTAATTGAAAAAGCATCCCTCTCCGGTTTGTTATCCACAACAATGGCGGCTTGCCCCGGGGTTACGGCGACCGGGATTTCGGGATGTCCACTGAGAAAAAGATGCGGGTGCCCGGCCAGAGCGGGCAAGGCTTTAAGTTGTTCAAAGGTATAGCTTTCCCCTTTTTCATCGGGTTGGCGCCGCAGGGCTTTGCAGATGCGGTGATCCTGGGGGGTTAAAAAAGGTAAGAGGTCGCCTTCGTAGATGCGGTTAAGGGCGAGATTGCGGCCAGGGCTCCAGGATCTGTCGGGGTTGTTTTTCTGGATTTTGGGTGTCAGGCTGAGAATGCCGGGTTCACTGATGCCGACAAACCAGGCCAGTCGCATTGCTGAATCCGACTTTTCGGAATCTACCGAGGCCAAGCTGTCGGGAGTGAGCTGTTTGAGGGCCGATAAAGTTCGGCGCCAGGCGGGTTCGATGGAGATGGCCGGGCTTAAGGGTTTGAGATCACACTCCGTTATGCTTATAAGAGAGATGTTTTCATGGTTTACAGGATTGTTGATGTTTTGGGGTTCGGTTAGGGCCAGTAACTGAGCGCATTCAAGAGATACCCATGGGAAAGAGGGTTTAGAGCTCTGCACCAATATGTCGAGTTTATGACGCTCTTCAGTCGGGATTTCTCCGGTCAGCCAGTAGGAGACCAGAGCCTTAAGCATGGTAAATATCGAGTTGTCAGGTCGTTGTTCGAGGGCGCTAAAACTTTCTCGCGCCTCCACCACCAGGCCCCGGAAAAGTTTTAGAAGGGTGTCGGCCAGGCGAAAAAGATCCCGGGTGAAAGGGTTGTAAGCGAACTCCTGTTCTCCGCTACCCAGGGTCTTTACCGCCTCTTCCCAGGCCGCTGCGGTTTGGGTATGGCCTAAAGTAAGAATGTAGAAGAAAGCGATGGGGGCATCAAAACAGGCGATCCCTTCAGGGTTGGCGCGGCGGGTCAGTTCCAGGTCAGCTTTAAAATCAAGGACGGCCTGGTTGAAATCACCCTTGAGAGCGGCGATTGCACCTTTAAATCCACTTCCTAAGAAGAGTTGGCTGTTATGGTTGTAGAGCACATCAAGATCGGTGAGTTTGCCACTGAAAAGAAGTTTATGAGCATAAAGCAGAATGAAGGGTCGGTTGCCGAGTTTTTCCGCCGGATAATGAGAGGCGATAAATTGATCGAGTTCAGGGGTCGCCACCAGATCCTCAAAAGAGTGAGTGATACAGTCGTCAAGAGCTGTGAACTGGAGGGGCAGGGGCAGTTTTAAAAACCATTGTCGATCAAAAGGGTAGAGAGTCAGAGCTGCATAGGGGTGGCGATAACGTGGATTATAGGCCGCACGATAAAAGATGGGCAGATATTTTTGCAGGGCATCAAAGTCGTGGTTGAAAAGGGCTAAGCGAAAATTTCTCAAGGTGCGGGCGCACAACTCCCGGGTCTCGGCTGTCGGAGAGTGGTTGTCAATGTAGGAGGAGCGGATCAGTTGCCGGCAGAGATCGAGGGAACGGCTCTCAATTGGTCGGCGGGCGACAACTTCATTTATTTGAGGGTGGCAGCGATTATGATTGTCAATCAATCCCAGTTGCCGGAGTTTACGGAGCTGGTTGGTAGCTTTTTCAGCATCCCACTTATAGGAGATCCCCGGGGTCTGCTGCAGGGATTTCATAATGCGAAAGAGCTCCTGGCGTGGGGTATTGCTATCTAAGAGTGCAGTTATCTGTAAAAAGTATTTTTCATCGTCATTAAGGCTTTCCAGTAATGCAAAAGGGCAATTTGCCGGTTCTATCTCTTCAGTCATGGGTAATGTTTTTCCGGGGTCGTGTGTTGAGGGTTAAAATTTAACTTTACTTTATATTCCAGGGGTGGGGCAGGAACAGCTTTTCGTAGAGTGAAAAGGCATAGCGGTCAGTCATGCTGGCGATAAAGTCGCGTAAGTTGTCGATGAAGTTGCAGTTGTCAAGATAGCCGGGATAGTACTTTTCGTTGAGTTCACGAGGCTTTTTCAGGAAATAGTTGTAGATCTCTTCGAGCAGTCGACTCGCTTTGATGAAATCGTTGTAGACGGCCGGGCTCTCATAGACGTTGGCAAAGAGAAAGCTACGGAGCTCAGTCATGGCCTCGAGAACCTCTGTTGAGATCTTCAGGGAACCGGGTTCTTTTCGGCTTTCGTCGATAATGTCAGTAACCATGGTGTTGATACGCTGAGGATGGCTGTTACCAAGGATCAGACGGCACTCTTGCGGGATTTGCTCGTTCTTGATGGTTTTGGCCCGAATCGCATCGTCGAGATCGTGATTGACGTAGGCGATGATATCCGCCAAGCGGACAATTTGTCCTTCAAGGGTAATTGCAGTATGCTCCAGAGCCGGGGAGAGGATCTCACCCTTGCCTTTTGAGTGTTTGATGATGCCGTCCCGCACCTCAAAGCTTAAATTGAGTCCCTGACCATCCTTTTCAAGGATCTCAACGACCCTTAAACTCTGTTGAAAATGGTTGAAGCCTCCCGGATGTAGGCGGTTGAGGACAGCCTCACCGGCATGACCGAAAGGGGTGTGACCGAGGTCGTGGCCTAAGGCGATGGCTTCGGTCAGATCTTCATTTAAATATAAAGCCTTGGCAATCGTGCGGGCGATCTGGGCGACCTCTAAGGTGTGGGTCAGGCGAGTTCGGTAGTGGTCGCCGCTGGGGGCCAGAAAAACCTGGGTTTTATATTTCAAACGGCGAAAAGCTTTACAGTGGATGATGCGGTCGCGGTCGTGTTGGTAGGCCATGCGGTAGCGGCACTCGGTTTCCGCTTGCTTACGGCCGCGGGAATCAGCACTGAAAGCGGCGAAAGGAGTCAGAAGGCTCCTTTCCCGTTGTTCCAGTTCGTAGCGTACAGTGTTGGTTGTTTCAGCGTTCATCAAGATTCTTGAAAGTTTGGTTGAATTTGCCGGTATAGAGGGCACGAGGGCGAAAAATGCGGTTGTTCTTCATGTATTCCAGAACCCTGGCGGTCCAGCCGGCGACCCGGCTGACGGCGAATAGTGGAGTAAACATTGAGGGGTCAATACCCAGGCGAGTGTAGACAACCCCTGAGTAGTAGTCGACATTGGGAAATATTTTCTTATCTTGGCCGAGAGAGGCGACAACCTCTTGTTCGACATTTTCGGCCGTACTGATAAGGTTCTGGATGTTGGCATCGCAGCCTAAGCAGCGGAATTTGGCGAGTGGTCCTAAAATCCGGGCTCTGGGGTCGTAGGTTTTGTAGACGCGGTGACCAAAGCCTGGAACCTTCTTATTTTCACTCAGTGTCTGGTTGACCCACTCCTTGGCGTTGTTGGGGTTGCCGACTTCGCGCAACGTATGCAAAACCCGTTCGTTGGCGCCGCCATGCAGGGGGCCGTTGAGGGCGGCGATGCCGGAGCCGACCGAGAAGTAGATGTCGGACATGGTCGATGCAACCACCATTGCGGCAAAGGTACTGGCATTCATGCCGTGGTCGGCATGGAGAATCAGGGTAACGTCGAGAACTCGTTCCTCGATCGCGGTCGGCCGCCGGCCGTTCATCATATAGAAGAGGTTGCCGGCATGACTTAAATCATTTAAAGGCTCATGCGGCATCAGACCGTGGCGTAAACGGGCGATGGCCGCAGTGACGGTCGGCACCCCGGCAATCAGGTGATAGCAGGCTTCGAGACCACTGGCGTCATCAA